>JAAZEI010000109.1 GCA_012512355.1 Clostridiales bacterium
TACACATAACTTATCCTATCAAACATCAAGGGCGCTTGCGATCTCTCGTTAAAGCACTTTATCATAATATAAGTAAAAGAAAGATTGCTTGGGTACTATCCGGGAAAGATAGAAATATAATAAAACAAGTTATAAAAATTGGAATCAGTCTTGACAAATCACTTGTGTCAGGATATTATACACCTTGCACTGTAACATTTCTGGGTGTGGCGCAGCTTGGTAGCGTGCTTGAATGGGGTTCAAGAGGCCGGAGGTTCAAATCCTCTCACCCAGACCAAATCCTTCGCATCAGCGAAGGATTTTTTATGCTTCCATAATCTGTCATGAAGCGTAATGGATTCAGGCAATATTTATCCATTCTTTAGTGTCAGAATTTCCGTCTCTTTTGAACGTAATGATTCGCCATTTTCAAATAAAACCAACACCTGCAAAACCTAACATTCTCACCATAAGAATTATATACCTACTCTTTCACCATGGAATAACAAAAGACGCTGGCGAAGGATTGATAAGCACCCCCAAAGTTGGACGAAAACCAACTGAAAGGGGTGCTTATCATTTGACTAAATATAATTATGCCCAGAACATCTCCCCGGGCTTATCAAACATGATGATGTCTTTTAGGAAGTTAATGGCCTTGACCAGCCCCTCTTCACTGGACATGAGGGCATCTTCGTGCTCTATGGAAATAACATCGTCGTAGCCAGCCAGCCTCAATGCGCTGATCATTTCTTTCCATTGCAGGCTGTCGTGCCCATATCCCACAGTGCGGAAAACCCAGCTTCGCATAGGGTCTGAATAGTGCTTGGTATCCAGCACACCATTGATAGAAAGGTTATGTTTATCCAAATGAGTGTCCTTGGCATGGAAGAAATGGATGGCGCCTTTTAGGTACCTGATCGCTTCAACCGGTTCTATCCCCTGCCAATACAAATGAGAAGGGTCAAAGTTGGCTCCAATAATATCGCCTCCCACCGCCTCACGAAGTTTCAGCAAGGTTTCCGGGTTATAGACGCAAAAACCGGGGTGCATCTCAAGAGCTATTCGGGTTACCCCGTGTTCCTGTGCGAAAGAAGCCATTTTCTTCCAATATGGAATCAACACATCATTCCACTGATAGTCAAGCACTTTTAGATAATCATCAGGCCAGGCACAGGTAACCCAGTTGGGCGTCTTATCCTCCGCGCTGCCGCCGGGACAGCCTGAAAAGGTGACAATCCGGTCAACTCCCATTTTTTCTGCCAAAAGTACAGCATTGACAAAATCATCATGAAAAGTCTTTGCAACAGCTTTTTCAGGATGAACAGCATTGCCATGCACTGATAAAGCTGCCAATTCCAAGCCGCTATTGCTGATGTTATCGCGAAATAAATTAAACCTGGGTACATCATTGAGCAGTGCTGCGGGATCACAATGCTCTTTCCCGGGATAACCTCCGCATCCTATCTCAACTGCCTGCACTCCTTGTTCTTTCAAGAAATGCAGAGCTTGGTACAGCGGTCGGTCACTGAGCAGAACAGCAAGAACAGATAACTTCATAAATAACCCTCCTCTGTCAACAGGTTTTATTGACCGGTTTTTTTAGTGCCTTTTTTTAACAGGTCTACTTCTTGAGGACTCAATTCACGCCAAGTACCCCGCTGTAAGGCTCCAAGCTCGATGGCTCCATACTTCACACGCTTTAAGCGCAGAACCTGGTGCCCCAAAGCTTCTATCATCCTGCGGATCTGACGGTTACGACCTTCATGAATCGTAATGAGCACATCCGTAAAGAGTATTTCTTTTTTTAGCACACGCACACCTGCGCGCGCCGTTTTGCGGCCATCGATCATAATGCCGCTTCGAAGCTGGTGGCATTCGCTCTCTGTCAGCTCCAATGAGACCCTGGCAATATAACTCTTGTCGACTTCAAAGCTGGGATGGGTCAAGCGGGCAGTCAAGTCACCATCATTGGTCAGCAACAGCAGTCCTTCACTGTCAAAATCAAGCCTGCCAACCGTGTAAAGCCGTACCGGAAAATCAGCAAAGTGTTCAAGAACAGTAGGTCTACCCTCGGGATCCGACGATGTGGTCACTTCGCCTATGGGCTTATAATACATAACATAATGTTTGTTTTCTTCTAGCTTCACGACTTCGCCATGTACGCGCACTTCATCCCCATCAGTGACTTTGGTACCCATCTCTCTTACAGTGATGCCATTCACCTGTACAAACCCCTTGGCGATCATTTCCTCTGCATGGCGTCGGCTGGCAACACCGCAAGCAGCTAAATACTTTTGTAAACGCATCCTGTTACTCCCATCTGGTACTTTAGGCTAAACCATTATTACAGAAAGAGGAAAACAATGCAATGGAGCACGATTCAGGCAGCATAGCTCTCTGACGCAATCATGCCATATGGCAGCTTTCAGCATGTCGAAATACATAGTAGGCTTATATTGATTATCTTCTAAAAAGGTTTGTCTTCATCAAATAGCTGCTGGTATTCCTCACGGCTAATTAAGGTCTTTCGTGGTTTTGTTCCTTCGTTGCCGCTAACAATATTACGCCTGCACATTTCATCAATCAGCCTGCCTGCGCGGCCATAGCCAACCCTTAAAACCCGCTGCAGCATCGAGATGGACATCTGCCCTGCTTCAACTGCCATTTCAATGGCCTTAGGCAGCAATTCATCAAAATCATCAATGCTGCCATCGCCATCCCCTGTTTGACCTGCGGAGGAAGAATCCTTATTTTCCTCTTTCTCGATATGTTCCATGATGTCGGCATTGTATTCAGTTTGGTTGCTGGTTTTGACATAATCCGCGACAGTGACAACATCCTTATCACTGATAAAACACCCCTGCACACGCTTAGGTGCTTTTAATGTGCGCGGGAAATAGAGCATATCACCATATCCCAACAACTTTTCAGCCCCCTGAGAATCCAGAATGGTTCGGCTGTCAATATGAGAAGACACCTGGAAAGCGATGCGGCTGGGAATGTTTGCCTTGATAATACCCGTTATAACATCAACAGAAGGGCGCTGTGTTGCAAGGATTAAACAGATGCCTGCAGCACGCGCTTTGGCTGTGATGCGCTTGATGTGCTCGTCAATGGCTTTTCCTGCAGTCAGCATCAGGTCAGCCATCTCATCTACAATCACGATGATCTTTGGCATTGGGTCTTCATCAGCATCCAGCTTGGCATTATACGCGTCAATGTTGCGCACCTTATACTTCTCAAGCCTTTTGTATCGATCATCCATTTCCTGACAGACCCACTCAAGCGCCATCACAGCCTTTTTAGGATCTACTACAACAGGCAAAAGAAGGTGGGGTACATCATTATAAGGCTGAAGTTCCACAAACTTGGGATCTATCAGAATCATCCTGACTTCTTTGGGGGAGGATCTGTAAAGAAGGCTTGTGATGATGCTGTTGATGCAGACAGATTTTCCGCTTCCGGTTGCGCCGGCAATTAACAGGTGGGGCATATCCATGAGTTCGCAAATAACGGGAGCACCATAGATATCCTTGCCCAAGGCTACTGCGGAAGGAGACTTCATTTCCTGCATTTTGGCAGACTCAAGTATCTCTCTTAAATAAACAATCGAAGACTTCTCATTGGATACCTCTATCCCAATGAGCGGTGTGCCTGGTATGGGTATTTCTGCTCGGGCGGGGCTTTTTGCCAGCAGCTCAACTGAAATATTATCCATCACATTGCGAAGTTTATTGATATTCACACCTTCTGCAAGACGGATTCCAAAGCTGGTGACTGCCGGACCATGTACAACTTGTTTGACGGTAGCTGTGATGTTAAAACTCGAAAGGGTGGATATCAGCTTATCAGCTCGCCTGCTATCTTCCTCTGACGTATCCACCTGGGTATCAGGCGGAGGAGAGGACATCAGTCTTGTTGAAGGTCTTTGATAAGCATCAATGGCCAGGCTCATCTGCCTGCTTTGCTGTTTTAATTTTGCAGTGCCGTCGATTCGGCTGGCTTTTGGGGACAAACTTGTATTTGGTTTAACCGATATTCGCTCCCCCGTCAGCGCGACGGCAGGTGCCGTGCCCACTTCATTTACAATCGAGCTAACAGGGCTTGTCCGGATCTCTGCCGTGGGTGCAGGCGTACTATCTTTAGTCTCTGCTGCAACCGTTGGCTGACTATGCTCAGACGGATATACTGCAGCTTGCGATTGTGTTATGTCTGTTTTTTGCTGTGAATATTCGAGGCGGTCAGGCTCATCCGCCTTCTTCACCATTTCTGCAGGCGAAGTTTGTGATAAGCCGGTTGTCGGTGCTGCAGGTTGAACGCTGGGTTTCTCTTGTCGCTGATTGGAAGCCAAAACTGTGTTTACTGCTTCCTTTGGCGTGAAAGTACTTGCTTTTTGTTTTTTATTGATGTTGGCTTCCTGCTCAAACTTTTCATAAAAATCATTTTCAACAGCCGTAAATCCTTCGTCTTCGGGCTTCTGGGGAAAATTATTGGGAATAAAAGAAGATGGCGAAACAAAGACCGGTGTCTGCGAGTACAGTTCGCGTTCATCTGCACTATGAGCATTCTGCCAGGGCTCGACATAATATGGTTCTGTCTGCGGCTGATAGGCCATGCTGCCTGCTTCTTCAGAGATGACAGAACCCATAGATTCGCCCGTTTGTGCAGCGCCTGCATTTGCAGATGGGGCTATAGTCTCCCCAGAGCTTTTCTCTGTCTTGCTGCCACCTTGCAAAAAGCCTTCAAAGCTTTGATAAAGGCGAACGGGATTTATTCTCAGCAAGGCAAATAAAAGCGAGATCATGGCGATGATTAAAAATATCACGCCGCCGACCTGTCCTAATATCTTCCATAAAGGGAAGGCCAGCAGCATCCCCATTGCACCGCCGCCTGGCAAGGGATTGAGCTGATTATTAAATCTCTGATAGCTGCGCGCCAAATATTCACCAAAGCTGTCAGGTTCTGGGACGCGAAGAATATTCAGGTTGACATTGCGGATATACTGCATGAGCGTTCCAAAACCGGTCACTGAACTGAGCATGCATAGGATTGCCAGCAATGCCATAAAAAAGGAAAAACTAATGATAAACGGACGAAATGAAATATAATGCCGGGCACTTTGAGATAAAAGCCAGCCCAGCCAAATCAAAAAGTATGGTACCAGCCAATACAGCACACCTCCAAGTCCTAAGGCCATTTCCTTGAGGGCAACGACTGTCCGGCTTGATGCTTGCAGGGTGATGCCTATGAGCAGACCAAACCCCAAAGCAAAACAAAGGACACCCGCTGCCAGCGAGACGAGCCCGCCTCTGTCGGTTGATCTGATGGTTTTATTTGCTGTCCTCGATGTTGGTGCCAATATGTATATTCCTTCTTTGAGTTAAACGGGTTGATTTAGCCAAATGGCCCGGAGTACATCATTGCTATCGAAATTAAGATAAAGAACGTTTTCTCCAAACAGATAGCCATTGAGTAATCCTTCAGATAAGTTGTAGCTCAAAGCAGCGTTTTCGTCCAGCACGATACTGCTTTGAGATTCACCTAAAGTATCAGCGGCTTCCTGCCGGCTGGTTCTTCCGGTATTAATGCCAAAGAAATTTAACCGATGGCTAAGAATCCCCGTGACATATTCCCCGTCTGTGATCAGCCAACTGCCGCGAAACCTTGCATCCTCCAGCTGGTATCGTTCCCCAGTTGGGAAAGCCTCAGAATCATATAGCGGCGGAAAATCCAATAACACATCCTCAATTTTTTGATTAATATGAATTGGTAACCCTGGCAGAATTCCCAAACTCGCTGCAGTTTCTACAGCAGTTTGAATCTCCCCAATATTCATGGCAGCCTCTAATCCCGTCAATACAGATCCTTGGTCCAAATCCAGCAAATCCATCAGTTCCTCATAATGAAAATTGATGGCACCGCTGCGGTCTGATAAGGTATTAAATCTGCTTTGGTCGTAATAAAAGGTAATGCCGGTTTCATCTGCCAACAAATTATCCATAGGAATAGGGTAGAGCTCATCGGGGGTGAGGTAATCACTCATCTCAGGCTCAATATATTCTTGCACACGCTCATCCAGGGCTGCAGATGCTCTATCTATATCTTTAAAAATATCACCTGCGCTGACACGCTCACCGTTTAACAAATCGTACATGAGAGCCGTCACACGGTACCCCGGACGGCCTGGCCCGATGCGGCCTGCGGCTGTCATTTTGATTGCCAATAAACCATGGTCCGTAAAACCGTCAAGAATCTGGGCTTCAGCTTTTAATTGAAGGCCTGTTTCATCTCCGACTGTGAGGCTGTCATAAATTGCTTTAAAACCCTGATATCCGCTGTCTTCAGCTATGGATATATTAATGCGTTCCTGAATCTCTCCATCTGAAAGTCCTTCTATCTGGGGCAATTCAATAAAGGAGCTGCCCTCTTCGAATCTCACATATTTTATATTAATCTCGTCTGCTATGGCCGATGCATTCAGCATCAATAGCATGAATAATGTAAAAAACAATGCTCTCAATCTAATTTTCTGCATATGCTTCGCCTCCTTGCGAGAATATTGTATCGCATTGCATAAAGGCACGCAAGTTTGATGCCTCATAAGAACTTTTTGATATTCTTCCCGGCACCTTTACCAACAATTGCGATACTGGGGCTCTGGCTGAGTATCTCCTGCGCCAAACTAAACACTGATTCCACACTGACTTTTTGAATCCTTTTGAGAATCTGCGCAGGCTTGGTGATCTCGCCGTTTAAAAGGTACATATGTCCAAGGCTGCTCATGCGGGCATAGGCGCTCTCAAGTGCCAAAACATAGCCGGTACGCAGTTGGGCTTTGGCTTGCAACAGTTCTTTTTCCGTGATGCCATGTTTGAGAATCTCATCCGCCTGATGATGGATTTCATCGATTACTTTGGCGCTGCTGCCCGGGCTTGCAGCTGCATAAATCGAAAAGTCACCGCAGCCAGGATAGGAAGCTGGTGTTGAATAAATGCTGTAGACCAAGCCTTTTTCTTCCCTTATGCTTTGAAAAAGTCGGGAAGATACTCCGCCGCCAAAGATGGTATTAAAAATCATCATGTCGTGCTTGCGCTTATCATTTTGCTCAAGACCTCTATAGGCAATACCGATATGCGTCTGCTCTGATTTTTTTTCTTTGAATAATTGATGAGGCGGCTCATTGGCCTGATTAAAAGGATACCCAGCCTCTTCACCGCTTGCCCAGCGCGCAAAGTGATGTTCTAGCATCGACTGGAGTTCTTCCTTTTTGAAACGACCTGCCACTGAAATAACAGCGTTGCTAGCATTATAATATTTTTGGCGAAAATCGCGGACATTTGATTGGTTATAAGCTTTGACCTGCTCTTTGCTGCCCGTGATAATCATTGCCAGTGAATGCTCACCATAGAGTGCTTGCTGCAAAAGATCATATGCGTTGTCTTCGGGATAATCTTCTACCATAGCAATCTCTTCGGCAATGACATTTTTTTCCTTTTCAAGTTCTGCTTCATCAATGACAGGGTTAAGAACTATGTCAGCCAATATTTCGACCGCGTTTTCAAGATCGCTGTAACAAACCTTGGCATAGTAGCTGGTGAACACCTTGCTTGTGGCGGCATTCATATGTCCGCCAATTGCGTCCATCTGCTCGGCAAGTTCTCTTGCGCTTCGGGTCTTTGTACCTTTGAATGCCATATGTTCCATCAAATGAGACAAGCCATTTTCGATGGGAAGTTCAAGCATCGAGCCCGCTTTAACCCAAACACCAATAGAAACCGACTGCAAATTGGCCATACGTTCAGCAATAACACGCAAACCATTGGATAAGGTAAATGTTTCTATCATACTATTCTCCTGAAAAAGGGGAACCTGCAAATTATTTACAGATTCCCCATTATATGCTGTAAAGCCTTTACTAGCTGCGGTTTGGCGGCCTGCCATCACGGCGAGGCGGTCTGCCGCCGCCGCTGTTATCACCATGCGGTGGGCGGGGGGTAAACGCTCTGCGTTCATATACCAGATCATTTCTGATCAGATTGATGCGGCCCTGGGAGTCTATCTCCTGAACCTTCACCTCGACCTCATCACCGACATTGAGAACATCCTCTACTTTTTCAACACGCTCGTTGGCGAGTTTGGAAATGTGCAGGAGGCCATCCTTGCCGGGAAGCAGCTCGATGAAGGCACCCAGACTGCTCATAACACGCACCACGCGACCCTGATAAACTTCACCCATTTCAACATCTTTGGCGATGCCTTCGATAATCTTACGGGCTTTTGCAGCTGCTTCATCATCAGGAGTAGCAATCGCCACACGGCCATCATCATCAATATCGATTTTGACGCCCGTATCGGCAATGATTTTATTAATCATCTTTCCGCCTGGCCCTATGACTTCGCGAATTTTCTCGGGATTGATCATGAAGGTCACAATCTTAGGCGCATAACGGCTCAGGTTTTCCCTTGGTTTATCAAGCGTTTCAAGCATTATCTTAAGAATATGCAGCCTACCTTCAAGTGCCTGGCTGAGTGCCTGACGCAAAACCGCTTCATCAATGCCTTTGATCTTGATATCCATTTGAATGGCTGTAATGCCGTTCATGGTACCTGCAACTTTGAAGTCCATATCTCCAAGGAAGTCTTCCAAACCCTGGATATCAGTGAGGACCGCAACTTTATCAGATTTATCATCCTTGATAAGGCCCATCGCAACACCTGCAACAGGGGCTTTGATTGCAATGCCAGCATCCATCAAAGACAGGGTGCTGCCGCATACTGAGGCCATGGAGGAAGAACCGTTTGAGGACAAAACCTCACTGACCAAACGCAGCGCGTAAGGAAAATCGGCTTCGCTTGGTATCATTGGCTCAAGCGCACGCTCTGCAAGAGCGCCATGGCCGATTTCGCGGCGGCCGGGGCCGCGCATGCGTCCTGCCTCCCCTGTGGAGTAGGGCGGGAAATTGTAATGGTGAATATATCGTTTTGATTCTTCGTTTGAGATGCCATCAAGGACCTGAACCTCGCGCAATGAACCAAGTGTCGCAATCGTCAGTGCCTGTGTTTGCCCGCGGGTAAATACAGCGCTGCCATGGGCGCGGGGCAGAATGCCTACTTCGCACCAGATGGGCCTCACTTCTTGGGTGTTACGTCCATCAGGACGAATGCCCTGGTCTAGGATTTTACGGCGCATCACTTCTTTATTAACTGAATAGATAGCATCTGCGACTTCACCTTCACGTCCTTCGAACTGATCCGCAAAGTGCTGAAGAACATCAGCTTTCAGTTCGTCTTCGCGCTTCTGGCGCTCTTCCCTAATGGTCGTTTCAAAGCACCACTGCACTTTTTCAAAGGCGTAATCCTTAACAGCTGCTTTGATATCGTCACCTGTCACGAAAACAGTAAACTCACGCTTCTCTTTGCCGATCTCAGCAATGATAGTTTCCTGAAAGGCCACCAGTTCTTTGATAACTTCATGTGCCTTGAGGATGCCTTCGAGGATGACTTCTTCTGACAGCTCATTGGCTCCGGCTTCTACCATCATAATGGCGTCCTTGGTGCCTGAAACAGTCAAATGAAGATCGCTCTCCAAACGTTCCTTTTCGGTGGGATTGACTACATATTTGCCATCAATGCGCCCAATTGTAACAGACCCGGTGGGCCCTGCCCACGGAATATCGCTGATGCCCAGTGCAACGGACGAGCCGATCATCGCAACAACATCCGCTGGATTATCAACATCAATGGATAGCACGGTAGCGACTACCTGTACATCATTGCGCATGCCTTTGGGAAACAAGGGGCGAATCGGCCTGTCGATTAATCTGCAGGTTAAAACCGCCTTTTCTGTCGGCCGAGTTTCGCGTTTGATAAATCCACCGGGGATCTTTCCTGCCGCATATTGTTTTTCTTCAAAATCAACACTTAAGGGGAAAAAATCCTGCCCCTCGCGTGGTTTTTCTGAATACGTGACGTTAACCAACACCACGGTATCGCCATACCTAAGCATGACTGAGCCTGCTGCTTGTTCTGCATAGCGCCCAAATTCAAAAGTGAGCGGTCTGCCTGCAAAATCCATTGTGTACTTTCTTTCCAACATTCTTTACTCCTTCTTCTTCCTTCGTTATCAGCTCCCCTGCCGATAACGATACAAAATGGCCGGGCCCTGTTGGTCCCGACCATTATCAGACTTATTTACGCAAGTTCAGCTGACCAATCAAGGTACGATACCGCTCAATGTCTGTCTTCATGAGGTAGCCAAGCAGTCCGCGACGCTGGCCGACCATCAGCAGCAATCCACGACGGCTGTGGTGATCTTTCTTATTGATCTTCAGATGTTCATTGAGGTGATTGATGCGTTCTGTTAACAGTGCGACCTGCACTTCGGGTGAACCGGTGTCGCCTTCTGTCCTGGCATAGGTTGTGATAATTTCCTGTTTGCGCTGTTTATCCATGGTTATCCTCCTGTTAGGGTGTGGTACTCCCTGTATCAATTGCCATATACACAGAATAACGTGGAGATTCGTTGTCCCGAGCATAAGGTTCAAAACCA
>JAAZEI010000110.1 GCA_012512355.1 Clostridiales bacterium
TCACCCTGCTGTCGCAGCAGATGCTTGACAGAAGCCTGTATATCATGTCCATGGCCGCCCATCAGGGCAGTCTGTACATCAAAGCCGACAAAGGCCTTTATCGCTTTGCGCCGGGGGATGAGGAGGCCTTGCTGCTGCTTGAAAGTAACCACACCTACGCTGCCATGCAGGAGGACTCGAATTATTATGATGTGCTTTTGTCAGACGCAGAGACGCTCTATGCCATGAACAACCAGTCAGGCACACTCAGACCCATGTTGATGGATGACAGTGAGGTCAGTTTTGGGGATGTGATATCGCTTGATTGGTCTGATTTTATCATGGAAGAAGACGAATATACCTACACGCTCACGCCCACCAGCCTGGTGATATATGATGAATATCTGTATATGCTGGCTGATAACTATGAGGATCAGGTTTCCCGCGCCACGCTAACACTGCTCAGAGCTTCTTTGAGAACTGGAGAATTGCAGGCTTATGATGCCCTTCAAACGATTAAACAGCTCACTCCCTATAAAGATGGCAAGCTGCTGGTGATGATGTTTGACGAAGAAAATAGCTATAATGAGCAGACTGGTTTGCCAAACGCACCAGACCTGGGGGTATTTGACCCGCAGACCGGCACAGTAGACAATTTAGGTCTCTTGAAAGAAGGCATGGAGAACTATTGGTCCACCGCCATAACCTACGACCCCGTGCAGGACATATTTTATTTTACGGACGGCAATATTATCTATTCTCGTCAGGCTATGGGTGAGCCGGTTGCCTGCGCATTTTTGCCCTCTGACTTTAGCTACACTTCAACCCCGTCTTTGATGGTGCTGGATAGTGGCCGTCTGACAGCGCTCACCAATATCGGCATCGTTTTGCGGGAGGATAATCCGCAGAAAATGATGGAAACAAGTACCCTGGTGATTGCGGGCTATGCTGATTATGATATAGTCAACCGCTTAGCTGCGCTGATGCCTGAGGTGCGCATTGATTCACAGAGTCTTACCTACTATAGCAGCGAAGAGCTGGCACAGGCCATGCTGAGCCGTTCATCAGATGCAGATATCATTGTACTGGACACAAGCATTCACCAGGTTAGCAGCTTTTTACAAAAAGGCTACGCACTCCAACTGACGCCTGAAGGTGAAGCCGCCAAGCTGGTTGCCGCGATGTATCCCATGCTGCGGGATCTGGCCATCCAGGAAGATAAAACCTATGCACTTCCTATCGGGCTAGATTTTACGGTTGACATGATGACGAAAAGCCTCTTTAAAGAGGTAGGCTTGCCCATACCAGAGGATTTTTTCGCTATCTGTGACACCCTGCAGCTGTGGGCAGACGATATTCACGAAAAGTATCCTGAGTACAGTTATTGGATGACTTTTAACAACAAAGATGATCTTTATAATTTAGCCTTGGAATTATACCGCGACGCATTGCGTTCTCAGGGTCTAGACCTGAGTTTCGATACCACACTTTTCCGCGACATGATGGCGAGAATCCGGCGGATGGATACCCGGGCCATTGATGTTGATTATGACTGGCAAAGCTCTCAATCTCAAGAAATAGAGGAAGAACTTTACAGCAAAACCGCCATGATCGACGTCCGGTTTGCCTTCTCGCCAGACATGACGCATCAACCATTCCAGACAGAAAACAAGTGGGAGATTACCCTCTTCTCGGCAGAAGCGGGCGGCAAAAAGGTAACCGCAGGCTCAGCGCGGCTGCTTGCAGTCAATCCGTTTTCTAAAAATCAGGAGGCAGCCCTGCGATTTATTCAGCTTTATGCGGCGGCCATGCCCCCGATTAACAAAGTAATGCTGATGCCCGAGTTTAATGAGCCCATCCTCAACCCGTATTTTGAGGAGGAGATGGCCGGGATGACGGAATATCTGGCCTTGCTGAAAAAACAGTCTGTGGATGCCAAAGTCGATAGCTTAGCTGGGAGCGAAATAGAAGCTGATATCCTGATGATGGAAACCATGCTCAAGGATGCTCAAACCACGATGCGCTACCTGCTGACAGAAGAAGATATTCTCAGTTTGCGAGAAATCATGGACATGGTGTATATCCCAACAGCCCTTCATTCACTGGAAGATAGGGTAGAACTCTATGCAGGCTTTGAACAGTTCAAAGAAGGAGTCATCAGCCTGGATCAGTTTATCATGGAAGCCGACAGCAAACTGCGCATGATGAGGCTGGAAAATAAGTAGAAATGAGAAAAAATACCGATGGACTGGCTGTGCAAATCGCCTTTTGACTTGCTTATAGCAGCGCTTCAGTGCAGTGATATGTTGGAGGTTTTTCTATGATTGCA
>JAAZEI010000111.1 GCA_012512355.1 Clostridiales bacterium
AAGTAACAGCATTAAACCTCCCGATAGATATAATTGCGACAAGCCATGGGGTCATTTGGCGAGAAAATCCCGTGCAGATTGTTGAAAAATACGTACAATGGGCAAATGACTATCAGGAAAACCAGATTACCATAATCTATGACACAATGTGGAATGGAACAAAATTACTCGCAGAGATGATAGCGGATGGAATCAGACTGTCTGACCAAGATGTGGTTGTAAAAGTCCATAATCTAGCCAAGAGCGATGAGAACGACTTAATTACCGAGGTTTTCAAATCCAAAACTGTCGTTATTGGCTCACCGACAATTGCAAACAGCATATTGCATTCGGTAGCGGGCTTTATTCATCTTATAAAAGAACTTAAGTTCAAAGGTAAAAAAGCAGCAGCATTTGGATGTTATGGCTGGAGCGGAGAATCCGTAAAAGTAATAAATGAATTAATGACAAATGCAGGCTTTGAAGTTGCATCTGAAGGATATAGAAACCAATGGAATCCTAATGTTGGTGCACAAAAGGAAGCAGTAGATTTCGGAAAAACAATTGCTAAATTACAATAAAAGATTCATCGCAAATAAAGGTTTAATCCAAAATAATAATAAAGGAGGAGAAAAAATGAAAACAACAGATTTGCTGGTAATTGGAGGAAGTGCAGGCGGTATTCTTTGCGCTACGATGGCTCGGAAGGCTTATGGGGATATCGATATAACTGTTCTCAGAGAAACAGAAACGGTTATGGTTCCATGTGGTATCCCATATATTTACGGGACATTGCACAGTACGAAAAAAAATGTTATTCCAGACGAAGGGCTTATTAATGCTGACATTCATTTAATAATCGACAGCGCCCTTGAGGTTGATCGGGCGAATAAAACCGTAACAACAAAGAAAAATGGCAAGATTGCCTACAAAAAGTTGGTTGTTGCAACAGGGTCACTTCCTGTCATCCCCACATTTATCCCGGGTTATGGACTTGATAATATTTTCCCTGTAATTAAAGACGAGATTTACTTAAACAAAATCCTTGAAAAGCTTAATTCGACACAAAACATTGCTGTGATTGGCGGCGGTTTTATCGGAGTTGAATTTGCCGAACAGATCAAAATGCTGGGCAAAAATGTTACATTAATCGAAATGGCAAACGCATGTTTGTGGCAGGCCTTTGACAAAGAATTTACAGATGATATTGAGAATCTTTTGGGTGAAAAAGGGATTCAGGTAATGACGGGTACTAAAGTAAAAAGATTCTTGGGTGAGACGTCTGTTGAAGGCATAGAATTTGAGGATGGGCGGATAGCTCCCGTAGAACTGGTGATTTTAGGGTTGGGGGCCAAGCCAAACAGTACTTTGGCAAAAAACTGCGGATTGGACGTCAATGCCAAAGGAGCAATTCAGGTCGACCAGTACATGAGGACAGATGACCATGATATCTTTGCAGTAGGCGACTGCGCTGAGAAGAAATGCTTTTTCACTGGAAAGGATGTGCCGGTTTTGCTGGCTTCAACTGCTGCAATGGAGGCAAAAATTGCAGGTTGCAATATATTCCAGCTGAGATTAATACGCGCAAACAAGGGTACGATAAGTACATTTTCAACGAAAATATTCGGGAAAACATATGCCGCTGCTGGTCTTACTGAAGCAAGTGCAAAGAGGGAAGGCTTCACGATAATGACCGGTGAATTCAAAACAATGGATCGACACCCCGGGTCTTTACCCGATGCCCAGGAAGTCAACATCAAATTGATATTTTCAAGGTGCTCAGGTATTATTTTAGGGGCGCAGGTTTCAGGCGGAAATTCAGTTGCCGAAATAATTAATATTTTAAGCCTGGCGATTCAAAAAGATATAACGGCAACTGAGCTTAACACATTCCAGACTGCAACGCATCCCATGGTTTCATCCTCGCCTATCGCATATCCTATAAATTCGGCCGCCATGAATGCAATAGCGAGCAGCTGTGCGCATTTAAATGAGAATATGGTAATATGAGAATTAATAATATTTCCCAGTAAGGAGGGACGGCATAAAAAAATTAGATGTATTCCAGGCAGGCATATTTATGACTCGGAAGTCGGCGATCCCGACGGGAGTATTGTGCCCGGTACTGCGTTTGAAGAGATATCGGATGACTGGCAGCACCCGATTTTGAACTTGTTGAAGAATAAAAGGAGGAAAACAAATGAGTATGTTTTGTTATCAATGCCAAGAAACAGCAAAAAACACAGGCTGCATCATTAAAGGTGTTTGCGGCAAAAATGAGGAAGTTGCGAAGCTTCAAGACCTTCTGATCTATGCGCTTAAGGGTATCTCTGATATTGTTGTAAAAGGAAAGGTTGATATCACTAATCTCGATACGGCCAATTATGAGGTCCTCAGCAGTCTGTTTATGACCATCACCAACGCAAACTTTGACGAAGGGCACATTGAAGATCAGATCAACAAAATGATTGCCCTGAGAGATAACCTGAAAAGTTCTGTTAACGTCAACGATTTACACGATGCAGCGACCTTCACGGTGAACACCAGAGCATCCATGCTGGAAAAGGCTGTCTCCGTCGGCGTATTGGCGACTGAAAACGAGGATGTGCGTTCTCTTCGCGAAATGATTATATACGGGCTCAAGGGCATGGCGGCTTATGCTGAGCATGCGAAGAACATTGGTAAAGAAGATTTGACGATTAATGCGTTTATTTATGAAGCTTTGGCGGCGACACTTGATGATTCCCTAACAGCTGATGATCTTGTGGCATTGACCCTGAAAACAGGCGAATATGGCGTGAAAGTCATGGCACTCTTGGATGAGGCACACACATCAAGATTTGGAAATCCCGAAATTACAGAGGTAAATATAGGTGTTAGGAAAAACCCCGCAATTTTGATTTCAGGTCATGATTTGACTGATTTGGAACAGCTGCTTGAGCAGACTAAGGGTACAGGCGTGGATGTATATACCCACAGCGAAATGCTCCCCGCGCATTATTATCCGGCGTTCAAGAAATACGATAACTTCG
>JAAZEI010000112.1 GCA_012512355.1 Clostridiales bacterium
GAAGGTCTTTCCCGATAAGATAAAGAAGATTTAAAGCAGTATCAGGAATAAAATATGGTTAAAAAAAACAAAACGCATCCTGTCATGTGAAAACAACAGGATGCGTGGGTTGATTAGTTGAGGGTCAGCTGCTGAGGTAGCCACTCTTTGTGAGCGCATCAGTGGCTTGTTGCAGATTGTGCTGAGACACCAGGATGATGGGGCCGGTACAGCCCATGCCTGATTGGGCATAGATGTTCTTTTCCCACAGAAGTTCAACAGCGCTTTCCAGATCCATGACATCAATCCCCGCAATATCTTCGGTTACCACTTCAGTGGCAGGGGCTGTAGCAGGCTTGCGGGTTGCGGTTGATTTTTTATAGGACAGGCAGTTCTCCAGCAGATCTTTCAATCCGGCTTTGTTGGCTAAGGAGAACTCTCTGGCAGCAGTTGCTTTGTAATCATTTTCTGCCAGGGCAGCGCCATAGCGCAGCGCACCTGCTATAACACTGGCACCGCTGGCCCTGGAGACGATAAGCACCAGCTGATCATATTGCTCGCAGATGCCCGGACCATAGCCATAGCCAAGAGACTCATATTCCCCACCGCTGGCAAAGCTGGACAGCATCTTGATGACCAAATTGCCGGTGAGGCTGTCTGTCACCATCACATCAGGCGTGCCTGCCAGAATATCATTGCCGCGCATGATGCAGCCCCCATCAGAGCGCTTGGAGCTGGCCAATTTGACTGGGTAGCCTTGTTCAATAAGTTTTTTCAAAATGATTTCCGTCTGCCTGGCCCCGTCAATGTTGAGGATGCCCAGGCTAGGGTCTTCACACCCACAGGCTTTCGCTGCAATGATGCCATAGATGGCGCCAAGTACCATGGCCTGCAAACGATCTACTGATGCTGTGCCGGTTGTAGTGGCGATAAACATCTCGCGTCCATTGGCAGGGATAACGGCACGGCCCACTGTAGCCACCCCGATGGGGAAGGGGTAGTGCATGGTGACGGCGCCTGATATGTCACCATTTAGCAGCAGTTTCTCCATCAACTGCCGCGCTTCATCTTCGCTGTGAACAGGCAGGCAGCTTAAGTTCTCTGCCTGCAGGGTGCCGATGTAGACAACATCTACTCCTTGTTTTGCTGCAAGCATTGCGCCCTGCAGGGTATTTTCTTCGCCCAATTCACTGCCAAGACCGGTCAAAGCGATTTTGGGTCTCTCACCCATGTGCCCGCTTTCCAGTGCTTGCGCCATTTCCAGAAAGGTTTCATGAATCAGGGCTTGTACGTTTTTGTTAGGCATGCTCTCCTCCTGCAGAGTCAGACAGAGAGTTTGCAAAATTTCGCAGAGCCTCTGCGATGAGTCCGCGAACTTCAGTTTTTGAAATACCCTGTTGCGGTGCTGCCAGTCCGCGGTTTGTTCGAAGAACAAAGGAAATGCCGTCAAACAGGTTGGTCATCCTGCCCAGGAACAGACTGCCCTTGCCGATGATCATCGCTGTTTTAATGATGCCGTCCAAAATATCCTGACGTGCGAAGCCAAGATAAGGTGCACCCGAAGGGATATGTCCCTGAGTGGGCGCCCAGCCAGGCATACCGTGCTTTAGGATAAAGCTGTTAAGCTCGCCGCGCTCAATTTCCCCGCTTTTGACAGCCAGCGCGGCAATCATTTTGAAATTTGACTGCGGCACATCCCCTGCGCCAGCAGGTTTGGTGATATCGGGGTTTTGCATCTCAGCTGCATATTTATCGATGTCAGCAATCTTCATGCCACCCTTTTCAAGCGGCGACAGCACCAGGCTGGTGATCACCGCCTGGGGAGAAGAGCCGGTGCCCACAGTATGACGGCCAATTAAATCCAGGTCAATTTCAGGATTTATGCCATCATTTTGGATGACAAGGGCGGCAAAGCCACCCAATACATCTTCCAAAACCGGCATCTCTTTTTTGACATGGCTCTTGGCGTTCATTCCTAATTTTGCGGTAGATCCTCCTGAAGTGACAATCACCTTTTTGAAAGTTCCTGCCTTCACCAGAGAAGCCGCCAGGACCATTGCGTGAGCAGGGGCTGCGCAAAATGCGCGGATATCGCAGCCGGTGGCATTGCTGAGACCTGCGATTTCGGCAGCTGCCTTGGCAAAGTTGCCGCCGCCCCGTTGGTTCATATCGCCGCAGGCTTCTTCGCTGCAATCTATCACATAATCGATTTCCTCGGTGTTGAGGCCGCTGCTGTGGATTAAATGCAGCAAGGACAGCACGCTGGAGGCCTTGCTCACCAGATTTTCGTGTACGACATGGGCCGTCAGATTGATATCCACATCGTGGGCTGGTTTGATATAACCCACAAGCTGACCCAGGTGATAAAGGCCCAGAGCATGTTCATGTTTTACTGCGTGCGCAATTTGATCTTCATCAATGCCTTCTTTTATTCGATCAAGGTTCTCGCTTCGCATCAAAGGATGTTTTGCCAGGGAGGGTTTTGTGGTGCTGACGAAATCGCGGGAGAGATACACCAGGTCAAACACATCGCAGATTTGGAGCAGCAGCAGGAATTCATCCTGCGGCATGATTTCCCCATAACGCCCAAATCGTTCAGCTTCATTGAGAGGGTTAGGATACCAGGGCTGTTCACGAACAGATAATTCTTCGGGGGTGATGCTGCCGATATAGGTTTGATTGGGGGCATAACAGAGCGCATCCTCATAGCTGCGAATGTGTGCCGGGAGGGCCTTTAAATAGGCAGACTCCGGGTTGGCTGCCTGTTCGGTGGTTTGGGTTGAACCGTTATGGAGCACCATGTCGGGTACGTGCACCAAAACATAGCTGGTTGCAGCCAGGACGCTGTTCATAATACCTCCAGTAGTGGTCATTTAGTATTTTTGAGTAAAAACAGGGGAAGGGCGAGTCATGACTATGGGAAGACACGCTCCAGCCCCTGTCTGCACGGTTGTGTAAAGACCCCACTACATGCCTTGTTGGCAAGGTCTTATAGCGGGTCAGTACTTGCTGTGTTCGTTTCGGATGGCGGTCATTTCGCTGACGATATTATCGACATCCAGCACCATTTCCATCATACCGATTTGTTCGTCGTAGATTGTTTCGTCAAGTTGACTTTTGATTGCTTCCTCGCACACATGATAAACGCTCAGTCCTAACTGGACTCCGGTCAATGGACCTGCGAATGTGGGATCACCGGCTGTGACGGTTTCCGCCGCAAGGCCTGCGGCTTCACCTTCTGCTGCACCCAGGATGACAATGATGTTCTCCGGGCCATACTTCTGTGCCAGATCTTTCACGCGCTTCTGATTTTCAAGGTCCATTGCGCCCGCGCTCGTTCAGACAAAGCATTCCGTTGATGCAAACACGATCTGCGCACCAGTGCCTTTGAAGCACTCTTCGATAGCCGGGGCAGGGATACCATCTCTGTCGCCGATGATGATGAGTTTTTTATTCTTCAGCAAGCTCATAGATTTTCCTCTTTTCTTAAATAATACTGATGGTTCTATATAAGGCTGCCTAAACTTGATTAAATCAGCTTAGTCAGCTGCTTATCATTTTTAGAGATGACGTTTGATCATATTTTCAATATTTTCGTGTGTGCAATCCTCTTTCACCAATTCCTGAATTTTTTCACCGCCATGGTATATTGCCATCACGGGCAGTCCCAGCACCTTCTGCCCAATCGCCAGCCGGCGGGCTTTGGTGGTATTCAGGGACGCGAATTTGATTGAAGAGCCGTATCTTTCAGACATCTTTTCCACAAATGGCGTCAGCGCCTGACAGGGAACGCAGCTGTCGGAGTAGAAATCTACAAATACTGTATCTTTGGACTGGATAACTTCTTCTTCGAAGTTTTCTTTTGTTAATTCAACCATATATCCTCCGTTCTTACCCCACAGGGGAGGTGTGCATGACAGCCAAAGGCTGCTGTAAAATTGTTTGCCCGGCATTCACCAGACAATATCCTTCGATATAGGCATTTGCTTCCATGGCGGCTATCGCGCCATCTGACGCTGCCGTAATCACCTGGCGCAAACTCTTTTCCCTGATGTCGCCTGCCGCAAACACACCTGGAATTTCAGTGTGCATATTGTCATCCGTGATGATATAGCCGTTTCTGAGATCCAGCTGTTTGGCGAACAGGCTGCTTTCGGGGATATAACCTACAAAGCAGAATACGCCGAAGGTGCCATCTTCTTCATTGGCGTGAATCACGGTTTCTTTGCCGCTCTTCAGGTTTTTGATGGTCATTTTTTCCAGGATGCCATCGCCCTCAAGCTGAGTGATCACACAATCCCACATGAAGTCCAATTTGGGGTTCTGAAAGGCTCTGTCCTGGATGGATTTGATGGCACGCAGCTGGTCCCGCCGATGGATGACCGTGACTTTACGGCCATATTTGGCCAGGTAGATGGCTTCTTCAACCGCTGTATCGCCGCCGCCAATGACATAGATGTCCATGTCCTCAAAGAAGGCCCCGTCGCAGGTGGCGCAATACGATACACCCTTGCCAATCAGTTCTTTTTCGCCAATGCATCCAATTGGACGGGGATGCGCGCCCGAGGCGATGATGATGGACCTGGCCGCATATTCGCCCTTTTTGCCTTTAAGTCGCTTAATATCTCCTAGCAAATCAGCTTCAACTACCGTATCATAAACCTTTTCTGCGCCAAACCGTTCTGCCTGCTCAACCATCCGACCTACCAAAGAGGGGCCGCTTTCACCGAGTAGACTTCCCGGATAATTGTCTATTTCTGCTGTGATGACAATCTGGCCGCCGTCCTTTTCCTTTTCAATCAGGAGGGTACTGAGCCGAGCCCGTCCGGCGTAGATCGCTGCGGACAAACCAGCAGGGCCTGCGCCGATGATGATCACATCATAAATCTTGTCTTGCATATTTCATTCTCTCCCTTGCTTTACTCAACCTCAAATACCGTCTGCTCAGTCACTTCGGTGGTCAGGGCATTGAGCGCAGTTTGGATGATGCGCCGTCTGATGCCTTTTTCTTCCTCCATGGATAGCGCAGGGTTGCCAAGGGGATGGGGAATGGCGATGGCCGGAACAATCCGGTTAGCGCCAACCGTCAGAGAGATAGGAGTTACTGTACAAATGTGAACTACGGGAATGCCCGCACGTTCAATTTCTTTAACCATCGTTGCGCCGCAACGTGTGCAGGTCCCTCACGTGGATGTCAGGATCACAGCCTGAACATTCTCCTTAAGCAATTCTTTGGAAAAATCTTCTGCAAAAGCTTTGGAAGACTTGACCGAAGTACCATTTCCCACAGTAGAGAAGAAGTAACGGTAGAGGGAACCAATTTTGCCCTGGGCTTCAAATTCCCGCAGGGTATCCAGCGGCAGCACCCGATCGGCGTCAGCATTTGCATAGGAAGGATCATAGCCGCCATGCGCTGTGGCATGGGTTGCCTGCGTCAGATCATTGATGCCATGCAAGTCATATTTGCCATACTTTGTGGCGCTTGAGCTCTCGATATGATCGGGGTTGCCCAGGGGTACGATACCGCCTGACGTGACCAAAGCAATCTTGGCTGATCTGATATCCTTCAGGGCGGGTCGTGGATCTACCCGGTCAAAGTTTGGCATGGGGCACTCTGTGGTGAAGGATTCGCCTTTTAGCTTTTTGAGCAGCATATCCACTGCTCGTTTTGAGCCTCGTTCTTTTTCAAAGAGGTTTACGCGGATGCCTTGGGGGATATAGCCCTCTTCAACTGAAGATGCAATAGGTTCTTTGCGCGCCAATTTTAAAGCCAGGACAGCCATTTTTTTGACGGCGTCGCGCATGCCCACCGCGCTGTTGCGGGTGGATATGATGTACACAGAAGACTTGTACATATCGACGCCTGGATTTTCTTCGTACATGCCAGTGATGGCTGGGATGCCAAGCTGCTGCTGTACAGCTTCGGCCATGGCACCGCAGGCAACGCCATAGCGTCCTGCGTTAAACGCGGGTCCGGCAATGAACAGATCCGGTTTTGCATCTTCGACCATAGCCAATAAATCCGCTTTGGCTTCCTCCATGTGTTCATTAAAATAGGAGTCGCCGCATATAACGGTTCTCACTATTTCTGCAGCCTCACCAAAAGCAGCGTTGAAAGCCAGACCCGGACCAATATGGCCTTCACGGTATTCGGGTTGTACATGCGCCATTTCCTCGCCGCCTATCTGGGCGAAGAACTGGTTAATATAATGAACCACCCTTATCTTGTTCAAGTGTTATCCTCTCCTTTCCAATAAATATTCTTTAACGTGCACTCAGATGAGCAAACCCTACTTCGCTGGTTGCTCCCAGTATTGCCTGGAGCTCTACATCAATGGAACCATCCGGGTGTTTGTTCTGATCCCATCCTCCGGCGATGATGCCGACATAATCTTCTGTTCCGATAACTTTGTCCATTTTGGGCAGTGTGATGACCTGGTTGGCATTGCCGCAGGTGACCAGCGCATCTGCTGATTCATGCGCGTCGGCCAGGGATTGGGAAGAACCATCTTGGCCGGCGTATTCATCGGTGATGACAACAGTTTTGATACCTTTTGCTGATATTTTTCGGCAGTTCATCATCAGGTCAGTATCGGGGTTTCCAAAGCCTTCTTCAGATATAATGACGCCATCCAGCGACAGGAACTCGCAAAGTTTCGCTGTCCAGTCAGAGGAGCGAACCTTGTCGGCCAGATAAACATTTTCGTTGGTGATAATCATGGCGGCAAAATTCAGATCCTTGCCGTGACGATGGTACAGATCATGAACAATGGGGTTGTTCTGATGAACGTAAGTTGTGTTTTTGTCGCAGGCAGACACGCAGTTTCCGGAAATAATCGCGCCGTCCATCACCTCCGTGGGCGAAATAATTGTAGGGACTATTCGCTTGGCATCCACGCCGTAGACATAGGTATCGTGCATCAAGCCTTGGCTTTGCAGCATTTGTACATAACCCACGCGCGGCAGATTCGGGTATTTTTGATTGCCATCCATGAGCGATAGGGTTTCAAATACATCTATTTGATCGGGTTCCATGTTTCTGACCAACTCCCCCAAATATACAGCGGTTCTCAGTCCGGCTTCTCGAAGCGCACGCTCATGTTCATGCGGCTCTGTGCCTTCTTTGGGGCTGATAACCAACACCAGATTAAAAGTTTTTGAAAAAGGGGTGTATTGCGCGCCGATGCCGCTCATATCCAAGATGCCTTCCTGGAAACCGACAATTTTACCGGTGGTGACGACTGCTGCTCCTTTGAGCACATGGGTTCTGCCGCTTCCTACTGTGTCGACAGGGGCGATCACTCCGGGGAAAACACCGCCGGAGCCTTTCACCTTCACTCGTGGCTCAATGACATCTTTGACCGGCGTGATGCGCACGTTTTCACCCGGTCTGGCCAGGTCAACCTGCACGCTGGCAAGGCGTTCATCTTTGAGGACAATGGCTTTTATCTCTTGTTTATTTACAACCAGGGTGCCATCTTTAACCAGGGATATTTCCCCAAATCGGATGTCAGTGATGTTAATGTAACCAAGTTCTAAACTCAAAATGGAAACCTCCTTCTTCCTGTGATGATCAGATGGTCAAGATTTTATCATTGGATGACTGATAAGCGCTAGTCATCTGAGTCTGAATGCTCTTTTTAGTTTGGAGTATTTGGAGCAGCTGTATGAGAGCGCTCCAAGTTCATCCCTTCAATTGCTGAAAGAATTAGCGTCAGATCGATGAGTTGAAAATCTTTCAGTATATTTGGCGTTGCCTGATGTGTGATGAGCGCAGAGCATCTGCACAAAGCAATGCTGTGCTCTATCATCATCAGTGAATCTGTACAAAGCGGCTTTTGTGCCAAGTCGGACAAACCTATGGATTTATAAGGAGTTTGGTTTGGCTTGATACTGCCGGAAAGCGGATGTGTACAGAGGCGATAGCCAAGGTGTACAAGGTCCCGCACCTTCATCATCAGCTCGTTAAGTGTCCCTGCGCAATAATCCACTGCACAGGCCTTTCGAACATCCAACGATTGCTCAACCAGATGATTATTTGTCAGCACCCTCACCTGTTTATCCATGCCTTTCAGAAATACAAAATCAGAATACCTATTCTCTGTGTAAAACCTGAAAGATTCTCGCGCGTTTGCGCGATTGCTTCGACGGTGACTGTGCTCTCCAGAGTTCTGTCCCGTTTTCAGTCCTTTTTCCTGAGATCTTCGTGCCCACCCGGTAGGAGGATAAGCACTTATTCCTTCGGCAGCAATACTTGTTGCATTCTTCTGAAAACGATCAACCAGACAATATTTAGTTCTTATGGCAAGTATATGATATTGGCAGCAATACTTCAAGTGATTATTTTGATAAACTTAAAATTTTGTCAAAATAATTGCGAAGGACCTTTTATAGCTTATCATTAAGTTCAATGAATAGAGAAAAGCGCCGAAACGCTTGAAAGTTCAAGTGTTTCGGCGCTGCTTTTTATGATTGATGCGGGTTAGTTTTTATGGTTCTCTTGACTTGGGGATGCTTTCCAATGACTCCCGCATGAAGCCATCAATCACCGACAGATCATTGCGCCGGCCTGCCAGCACCTGTCCATCTTTTAGTGATGGATTATTCTCATGATAGGTTGGCAGCTGCTTTTCATACAGTACACCGATGGGAATTCGTTCATCCAGTTCCTCGGAAAGTGCCATTGCTTTTTCCAGGTTGCTCGTATCATGACTATCATCCAACTCATACACACGGCTGTTGTACCAGGCAAAGGTATTGAGTTTATTGAAGGTAACACAATTTTGCAGGATGTCTACCAAGGCATAACCTTTATAGTTGATGGCGCGCTTCATTAATTCTACCAGATGCTCGGGGTGGCCGCTGAAGCCGCGGGCTACAAAACCCGCACCGGCGGAAAGTGCCATCAGCAGTGGGTTGAAGGGAATATTGGTGCTGCCTTGCACTTGAACATCCGTGACCATACCTACCATGGTGGTGGGGGAGGCTTGGCCCTTGGTGAGGGCATAGAGCTGATTGTCATGTACAAAATGCGATATGTCCACATTTCGGCGGATATTGTGAATGAAGTGATTGCCTCCTTCACCGTAACTATCCCCGTCGCCGGTATTAATAATAACCGTCAGCTTAGGGTTAACAATTTTAGCGGCCGCCGCCGGGGGCACCGCGCGCCCATGAAGGCCGCAAAAGCTATTGGTTTGAAAGTACTGAGGAGTCTTGGCAGCCTGACCGATGCCGCCTAGAATCAGCACATCATGGGGATCGAGATTGAGGGATTCCAAGGCGCTCTTGAGCGATTTTAAAATCCCGAAATTACCACAGCCCGGGCACCAGGCTGTTTCAAGTGTATTGTATGTGCGCCTGTCCATCAGAATCCCTCCTCGGAGACGCGCAGGGCGATTTCTTCGCCGCTCAGCTGTCTGCCGTCATATTTCAGTACGCTTGCTTTTGTTTTGATTCCGGTGACCTCACGGACCAGAGAAGCCAGCTGGCCTGTATAGTTTTGCTCTACATTAATAACAGCCTTTGCTTTTGCAGCCATTTCCTCAAGCAATTTATGAGGCAAAGGCCAGATGTCGCCAAAGACCAGGGCGCCGTAGGTTTGATTACCTTTTTGATTCAGCAGTTGCACAGCCTCCTCCAAAGGACCATACATGGAGCCCCAGCCAATTAATAATACTTGCGGATTAGTCTGGCCCAAAAGTTCCGGCTCCTGCAAATCCTCTTTAAGCAGTTCAAGCTTGCCCATCCGCTTCTCCATCATGAGGTTGCGGGTTTGCGCATCCTCGATGATGCGGCCATATTCGTCATGTTCGTCAGAATCGGCAGCCGCAAATCCTCTTTTATCCCCGGGAATAATCCGTGGTGAGATGCCGCTGTCTGTATAGCGGTAACGGGCGTATTCTCCCTGTGATGCAATATCTTCGGGTTCGTAGGCTTTGATGCCTTCTGTTTTGAATACCGGAGTTGAAGTCGTGGAATCAGCCAGGTATTGATCGCTAAGTAAAATAACAGGAATTTGGTATTTTTCCGCCATGTCAAAGGCACGGATGGTCTGTAGGTAGGCGTCCTCATGATGACGCAGGGCGATGACCATGCGCGGAAACTC
>JAAZEI010000014.1 GCA_012512355.1 Clostridiales bacterium
CGTTCATACAGTCGATTACCTCCTTAAGTGACCAATTCGGTGTGGATGCTCCGGCAGTCACTCCAATGCGTAGTTCGGGTTTTATCTTTATGTGCGGAGGAAGATCCGCCGCACTTTCCACCAAGTATGTGTCGGGGCAGTATTGCAAGCAGGTTTGATATAGCTTGCGGGTGTTGGCGCTGTTCTTACCGCCTACAACAATCATTAAGTCGACGCTCGCGGCGAGCTGCGCTGCTTCCTTTTGCCTCTGGGCAGTAGCATTGCAGATGGTGTTTTTCACGGTAATACCGGGAAAGCGCACCTTAAGTTTGCGTGAAAGCAGGTCAAAGTCCTGCGGGGGATAAGTAGTTTGCACAACCAAGAGGGCATTATTGGCCTCAGGCGGCAGATTCGTAATATCCTCTTCACCTGAGATCACATAGACTTTGCCAAGACACCAGCCTGAAGTTCCGACAACTTCGGGATGATTGGCATCTCCGACCATAATAACCGGTGAGCCATCTCGGCTAAAGTCTGCCACAGCCTGATGCAAGTGCCTTACAAAAGGGCAAGTACAGTCAACTAACTGCGCCGCATGTCCTCGTGCTTCCTGCTCCAGTTGAGCACTGACGCCGTGGCTGCGCAGGATTAACATAGCATCACGAGCATCCTCTGAAGACTCTACTACCTTTATACCCTTTTGTTGAAGGTTGGAAACAACGGCGGGGTTATGAATCAACTCACCCAAAGTATAACATGCAAGGCCTGCTTGTGCAGCCTCATCTGCGGCTTTTAGCGTACGTTCAACAGCTTGTTGGACTCCCATACAAAACCCTGCGTGTTTGGCGACGATGATAGGCAAATAAAACCTCCAGATTATTGGATGTTTATATTATACGACCTTTAAGCGGCAAAAACCTCGAATAAAATTGTATTTATTATGTTTTTTTAGCTAATTCTAACACAGCGACTGCTTTAGCTTCCGTGATGGCCTGTACATATCGCTGTGTCAGCTTGTCTGCTGAATCTTTTCCCAATCCCTCTTCCAGGATATCCTCATATGGAATGGCGGGAAGAAAGTAGACATGGTTTAAATGGAAAAACCGTATTCGGCCATGAATATAGGCAGGCATCAAAGGAATTTTGTTGCGTAACACCAAAACACTCAGACCGCTTTGAACATCTGTCATGAAATTCTCAGGCTTATTTCTGGTTCCTTCGGGAAAGATGCCCAGTACCTGCCCCTTTTTTAACACCTCATTGCTTGCGCGCATCGCGGCAATATCAGTGGCATGACGAGATACAGAGATCATATGCAGCTTATTAAAAAAATAATTCAAAATGGGATTTACATTTAATTCGCGTTTGCCTAAAAATCGTATTTCATAACGTTTAATCGCAATTGCCAATGCAGGCGGATCAAACATGCTGACATGGTTGCTCACCAGCATATAGGGTGCGTCTTGCTGGTTGATGTATTGCAGGTTATGAAATTTGATGGGAAATAGCAGCTGACTTAAAAAGCTAAACAGAAGCCTTGCAAAGGTATACCAAAAAGTTCGTTTTTCTCTTGGCTGTTTATCTTGTCTTTTCATATGCCTCATTGGCGATGCGCACAATGGCATCGACTGATTGTTTGAAATTCAGTTTACTCGTATCAAGCACAACCGCGTCTTCAGCTTGGCGCAGGGGATCATGGTTTCGCTGCGTATCCTGAAAATCTCTATGCTCAAGCTCTCGCAGAACACTCTCGTAACTGACCTCTGAGCCCTGGGACTTTAGCTGCTGATATCTTCGCTGCGCTCGAACCTCAGGGCTTGCACATATAAATATTTTAACTTTTGCATGGGGGAGAACCACAGTGCCGATATCTCGCCCGTCTACAATCATACTCTGATGTTTTGATAATTGTTGCTGGATCAGCACCAGATTCCTGCGCACCTGCGCATAACGTGAGACACTCGACGCGGCGCTGCCTGCTTCCTGCGAGCGAATCGCGTGACCTACAGCCTGTCCATTGAGCAGTGTTTGCTGCTTTCCCTGATTGAAGCGTACTTCAACTTGTGCCTGTCCTGCATTGAGCATGTTGATGACAGCTTGTTCATCAGCAGGGTCTATTTCCAGCCGCAGGGCTGCAAGTCCCACCGCGCGGTACATGGCTCCTGTATCAAGGTGCAGGATGCCCAGCTGCTTTGCAGCCGCATCAGCGAGGCTTGATTTGCCTGAACTGACAGGTCCGTCAAGTGCGATGAGCACAGGGCTTTCTTTCAAAGGCAACTCCTTATTTAGCCATGGATTTTGTCAAATCCCATCCGGCCAAAATGCTTTGCTGGTGAGAAACGGCGTATGGGCCGGTGGCCTCAGCATCCTTCATGTCGCGGGGGAAGTGGATGCAGATATGACCGACGAGGTTGTTGCCGCTGGTGTGATCAACTTCGTGACCATGGCTATGGGTAGACGCCATATTGACGCTGCCGTCAGAAAAGATAATCCAGACCGGCCGAGGCGTCCAGTTGTTAACGCCCATAATGTTTTCCATGATTTGCGTATCCTGTTTTGTGGGCGGCTCGCCATCGGCATGTTTGCCCATGCTAAATACGGTCACGTTATAATGAGAGCCCGTCAGGAAATCATAAACAATGACCTTAGGCATCCTTCTCAGCTTTGCTTTGATGACGGTTTGCCAGTCGCTATTGCGAACCTCCGAGGCCCTGGGCGACGTGAAAACAGGAGCTCCGGGTATTGAAGGCTTTTGAGTCGGTACTGGTTTTGGATCAATCAGCCCGCTGGCTGGCACTGCTTTGGGATCAGTCAGTTTGGCCAGGGTTAACTTTCCGGCAATACCGTCTGTCTGCAGCTTGTTGTTTGATTGGAAGTTTTGCAGGGCAAGGAAACTCTTGGGACCAAATATCCCGTCTGCGCCGCCTGATAAATATTTCAGGGTAATCAGCTTTTGCTGCATACTTCGCACATCTGCACCGCTGTCTCCAACTCGCAGGGTGGTGGATCCAGCAGTCTGCTGCGAACCGGTTCCCGGGCTGACTGCTGTGCTCTGGTTAGGTATGGCTTGTTTTCCATAGAGAGAATCCAGTGTGCTGGGGCCTGCAACGCCATCTGCTTTCAAGCTGTTCTTGCGCTGGAAAGAAGTGACTGCCTTGGCGGTTTGAGTACCAAATATTCCGTCAGCAGCGCCTTTTAAATAGTTGAGTGCCAGCAAACGGCTTTGCAGACTGATCACACCTTGCCCCACTGACCCGATGCGCAGTGTTTCTTGAGTAAAGCCAACATTGACATCCGGTAAATTAGCCGTGCCAGCAGGTAAGGCTGAGCTATCGTAAAGCTTCTGCTGGGTTGCATAGTCAGCAATCCCATTGACAAGCAGAGAGTTGCGCATCTGAAAAGCCTTGATTGCTTCCTGTGTTTTTGCTCCGTAAATACCATCAGGAGTTGCCTGGTTGTAGCCCAGCGATACAAGCCTGGCCTGCAGCTGGGTAACGGCGACGCCTTTGGTGCCGTTTTGCAAAGTAACAAAGCTTGGAGGCGAGGTGACAGCAGGGCCTTGAGGCTGCGCCGTGGGCAGAACATTGACGCCCAGTGCAGTATTGATGGCCACCAGTGTAAAGGTATCGGCTTTGCCTGTTTGTTTGATGCTGTGAGCTTTTTGGAAAGCTTTGACGGAGTTTGTGGTTTTTGCTGTATATTCATTCCCGGGGGTGCCGTTATAATGACCTAGTTCAACCAACTGGCGATTAAGCGTCAGGACCGCGTCGCCCTTGTCGCCCTGAGACATCGGAAAGTTGGGGATAGGCGGGAGGAGTTTCAGTGTGACGAGCTTATTGCCGGCGTTGCGAGGCCTTCCTTCATAAATAAGCTGCTGAATCTCCGGTGTGGCCACACCGGTAGCTCGCAATTTGTTTTTTTCCTGCATGGCTTTCATCGCGGCAAGTGTACCCGCACCAAACACACCATCCACCTGGCCCTTTAAGTATCCAAGCTCTGTGAGGGCAAGCTGCAAGGAGCGTACTTTTTCACCGCTTGAAGCAACGCCCAAGGTCTCATAATTCTGTCTGGCGGCTGTGTCGAGGGGGAGCGTTTTACCCGACAAATATTGTTCGGGAACGCTGATGTAATCGCTCATGGCGTAGCCGGTATAATTTTTATATGTTACTTTCAGAAAATTGCTGCTGGTTTCCAGCACGGTAATGCTGGCATTTTGGGGGATGGTCAGCATGCGCGCGGCATTGGCAGAAGGTGCTTTTCGCATATTGACTGAGGCTGTTGCAATGGTCTCATAGGGATAAGTCGCTTCACCCAATACCGGGACAAAGGGAGGGGAGATGGTAGTTTGGGGAGCGGGCGGCGAGGTGGGCTGGATATCCTGATTGTTTGCCGAACCCAATAAAGCCTGCATTGTATTTTGACCGACTTTACCGTCCACTTTCAGCTGATTGGCTTTTTGGAAATCGCGGACCGCATTTTCAGTTCCTTGTCCATATACACCATCGATGGTGCTTTTATAGTAGCCCTTATCTTTTAATAATTGCTGGAGGTCAGAGACGGCATCCCCACGATCGCCAGGCCTGAGAATCAGCCCAGGAATCGCCGGCAGCGTACGGACCTGTGTCGCTCGTCCTGCCAAGTTAAGGGGCTTGCCCTCAAACAATCTCTGTTGGCTGACGGGGTCGGCGATTCCATTGACGGGGAGCTTATTTTTTTCCTGATAATCACGCACTGTCTGGGCTGTGTTTTCGCCATATTTCCCGTCAACTTTGCTTTTATAGAAATTTAGCTCTTCCAGAGCAAACTGCAAAGCTCTGACGGCCGGTCCTTCACTGCCAATGGCCAAGGCGGGGTATTTGGCGATTAGGGCAGCGTTTGCTGCCAGGGGCGCATTGGCGGCAGCTGATTTGGCTCCCTGAAGTCCGGGGGCAGTTTGAGTGATGGAGGCCTTATCCGCGTATCCTAAGCGATTCATATATTCTATGATATAAAAGTTACTGTCTGAGCCTGTGACGGTGACAGCATCATTAGGGGGTATGCTTAAGATAAGGTTCGCGCCGGCTGAAGGCTTTTCCAGCATCCGCAGGTTTTGTGTTGTATACCCGATGAAAGGGAAAGCTGGGGACCCCTGGGATGGTATAACCGCAAACAGGAGCGCTGCGCATAGGATGGATGCGAGAAAGCGCTTCGATGTTATGGATATCATGCAAAAACCTCCGCATCTTTATTCATATAGCATATTCTAAGTGCATTTGCATCAAGTGTCAAGAAATGCAAACTATTTCGTAACAAATACCATCGATGTTTTGTAACAATTACAAGAGGATTCCATCACGGCTGATCCTCAGCATATAGGGTTTGTCCAGAGTGGCAGCACCAAAGGCATCCAGCCCATTGTCATCAAGGCTCCGGTAGATGACAAGCGTATCTTTGCCCTCATAGGAGATATCAAAAAAACCGGTTCGAAGGATGGGTCTGGAGTTTCTAAGATGGAAGGCTTCTTTGAAAAACTCGGTCAGGTCAGTATGTTCATGTTCCCAGGGAAAGCCGGCGCGGTTGTAGGGGTCTGCAGCGCCTTGCATACCCGCTTCATCGCCATAATAAAGAGAGGGCATCCCGGGCATAGCCAGAATGACAGTCAGCATCTTTTTAAGCCGCTCTATAGCCAGTTCCAGCAAGTCGGGCGCCAGTTTCTGCAGACCTCTTTCCAGGGGCGGCATTTCACTGTAATCTTTTTTTACAAGAAGGTTGAGAATGCGTGCACGGTCATGGCTTCCCATCAAATTCATCAAGCTGTAAAAGAAAGGCTTTGGGTAATTTTCCTGCAGGCTGCGGATCACCCGAACGAGCTGGCAGGCATCGCTTTGATGCGTAAAAAATGAGATCAGCGCTGCCCGAAGCGGGTAATTCATGACGGTATCCAGCGTGTCACCCAAGCAGTAGCTGCGCATTTTTCCATAAGCCATTTTGTTGCTGGCATCCTCCCACACCTCACCAAGCAGGGTGGCATCCGGGTCTTGAGTTTGTACGGCCTGGCGCAGTTCACGCAAAAAAGACATGGGCAATTCATCAGCGACATCAAGACGCCAGCCGATGGCTCCGCGTTTTATCCATAAGCGCGCGATGCCTTTATCTCCCAGAATAAATTTTCGAAAGCTGGCGCAATTTTTATTGACTTCGGGCAGGGTGTCAATATCCCACCAGCAGGCATATTTTTCAGGGTAGTGGGTGAAACGGTACCAGGAATAGTGAGGGCTTTTTTTGCTGCCATAGGCACCGGTGCCGGGATAATTGTCATAACGGTTAAAGTAGATGCTATCGTCCCCCGTATGGCTGAAAACCCCGTCGAGCATAATGCGAATGCCGAGGTCTCGGGCTTTTTCGCATAGTTCGTTAAAGTCTTCCTGCGTGCCCAGCAAGGGGTCTATCTGCGTATAATCACCCGTGTCATAGCGGTGGTTGTTGCGGGCTTTAAAGATGGGGTTGAGATAAATAATGCTGATGCCCAGGTCTTTGAGGTAGGGCAGTTTTAGAATGATTCCTTGCAGATTGCCGCCAAAAAAATCTTTGGCGGCATTGCTGCCCTCTTTCCCATCGCCATAGGGGAAGGGCAAAGCGTGCCAGTCTTCCTGCAGGTAAACATCATCTCGATTGCTGACAGGCATTTTTGAGCGATAAAAACGGTCGGGAAAGATCTGGTACATAATGCCCTGTCGCAGGTAATGCGGTGTATCCCAGGCCGGGTCATAGACTGTGATCTGAAAAGATGGCGGGGTGTCCTGATATACAGCGCCCACGCCGCCCAGGCCATCATATGCGTTGCCCAAATAGAGCCTGCGCCCTCGCTCATCCTGGGCATGAAAGTCATACCAAAAGATATGAGGATGCTCATCAAGTGCTACCGTTGCTTCATAGCAGCCAAGACTGCATTTTATCATGGGGTATGTCTTTTCACCGCCATTCCAGGTGCGAAGCGTCACCTGGTGAGCTTTTCCAGATACAAACAGCCTCAGGCGGACGTTTGAACCAAAAGGGAGGGCGCCAAGGGGCGCTCTGCAGGAAAGATCTTGTGAATTGTGATAAAGTTCCATTCATTCCTCTTTGTATATAAAATTCATCCTGTCTGGATGAATACCAAGCTTAAAAATCAGCCGGCGATATTCATGATGCGCCGCAGCAAAAGGCTTAGCGCATAAAACAATGCAGCGCACAGAACCACAGCGGCCCCCACGCTTGAACCCAAATAAAAGGCCGCAATCAGACCGATGATGCCTGATAACAGGCTGATGATGACGCTAAACAGCGCATGCTGGGGAGCTGTTTTTGAAACGTTGCGTCCGGCGGCTGCAGGAAGGATGAGCAGGGCATTGATGAGCAGCACACCGACCCAGCGGATGGACAGCATCACGGCAATGGCAACCAGGCAGACAAAAACATCCTCAACAATGCGGGTTTTGATGCCTCTGCTTTGCGCTAACTGCGGATTGACTGCTGTGAGCAGCAGGGGATTGTAGACCAAAGCCCAGCAGATAAGTCCGCCTAAAAGCGAAATAAGCAGCCAAGTCAGGTCATTGGCATTGATAGCCAGTACATCACCTACAAGCAGCGATGAATATTTTGAAAAATTGCTGTTCTGACTCAGCAGCACCAAGCCCAGCGCGATGCCTGTTGAAGAGAACACGCTGATGTTGGTGTCGGCAGAAGCGCCGCCGGAGCGGTTGATGCGATTGATAAGCAGTGCCCATACAAGCCCAAAACAAATCAGGGTGATGGTCAGGTTGCTAAAGCCCAGCAGCATGCCGATGCCGGCACCTGCCAGCGCGCTGTGTCCCAGCGCGTCAGAAAAAAATGCCATCCTTCGATTGACAGCCATGGTGCCAAACAATGCAAGCAAAGGAGTCAGCAGCAGGAGGGCTATCAGGGCATTTTTCATAAAGGTGAAACTGAAAGCTTCAAAGGGGAGCAGTTTGTCCATCAGGAAATAAATGCTATTCATTGCAAGCCCTCCCCGGAACCATGCATGTGCGGGTATGCGGCGGCGAAAGCATCGGATTCAAACACTTCTTTGGGGGTTCCTACGATGAGGGTCGTTTTGTCTATCAAGGCAACCAGGTCAGCATATTCGCGGACCAATGTCCAATCGTGGGAGACCATGAGAATCGCCATATGCTGTTGGCTGCGCAGGGCATTGACGGTATCAAGAAAGAGCGCCTGCCCATTGTGGTCAACTCCTGAGACCGGTTCATCCAGTATCAGCAAATCTGGCGCCGGGTTTAAAGCCAGCGCCAGAAGAACACGCTGTAATTCGCCGCCCGATAAGGCACCCAGCCTTTTATCAATGAGCCCTTGTGCCTGGGCCAGCTGGAGTGTTTTGAGCGCTGCCTGCCGTGTCTTTTCCCCAACCCCCGTCCAGATAGGACGGTTTGAGAGCGTAGCGGCCATAAGGTCTCTGACGGTCAGGGGCATTTGCTTGTCAAAAGGCAGCTGCTGGGGAACATAGCCCACCCTCAATGAGGGGAAGGACCGATCCTCCGTATCCAGATGGGTGATGCTTCCCCCATAGGGAATTTGTCCCAGCACTGCCCGCAGCAAGGTTGTTTTTCCGCCGCCATTGGGGCCGATGAGGACAGTGAGCTGACCGCAATGAACATGCAGGTTGACATCGCGCAGCAGCTGGTCACTGTCCAGTTTCACACTGACGTGATCAAGCTCGATGCGGCATAGCCCGCAATGAGGAGGTTCATAGCCCTTTGTCGGCATTTTTTTGTTCCTCCTGATAATATTTGCAAACGTCATTGAGGATGCAGATTTCACACAAAGGCCTTCGCGCTTTGCAAACGCGCCGGCCATGCAGTATAAGCCAGTGATGGGCAGCAATCCAATCTTTGCGCGGAATGGCCTGCATCAGCTGCTGTTCAGTTTTGTTCACATTCGTCGCGTCTGCCAGCCCCAGACGGTTGCTTACCCGAAACACGTGGGTATCAACAGCGATGGTCGGTACATGAAAAGCATTGGCCAGAACGACATTGGCTGTTTTGCGACCAACGCCCGGCAGACTGATCAGCTTATCCATCTCGCCGGGGACAGCGCCGTCAAATTCATCCATGATTTTGCGGCAAGCCATGACGATGTAGGTGGCTTTGGAAGCGAATCCGCAGCTTTTTACATAGGGGTAGAGTATTTCCGGTGTTGCCGCTGCCATGCTCTCCAGGGTTGGAAACTGCCTGAACACCTCAGGGGTTACTTTATTGACTTGCTTATCCGTACTTTGAGCGGACAGTATTGTGGCAACAAGCGTTTCATAGGGGTTTGAGAAGTTGAGCTCAGGCCCGGCATCGGGATAAAGGTCCGATAACCTTTTTAAAACCAAGGTGATGTTCTTTTTGCTTAATTGTTTTTTTGTCATTGTAAAAGTCTTTCAAAGTTTCGGCGATACTCGTTCATTTTACTCAGAACAAATACCTCAACCGGGAAAAAGAGGGCGTTTTTCAAGATGCGTAAAGGGAGTATCGCCATAAATCCGCGCCCCACGATGGGCACGAGCAGCAGGGTATTGAGCGTTAGGTTGACCAAGACCGTAATCAAGACCTGGCAAAGGACAATGCGCATACGGCTTAGCGGCTGGGTATGCAAAAATAAGCCATAAAGCAGCCCTGTGAGCGTAGCAGCCAAGGTAAAGCCGGGATGAAACGGGCCTGTGGGAAACAGAAGCCCCCCTATGATATCTGCTATCGCTGCGGTGACGGCACCCCCCAAGGGACCAAATAGCATCCCTGAGAGCGCAATGGGGACAAAACCAAAAGAGACGGAAATGATTTTGTCGTTATAACCCAGGAAGCGCTTGGCGATAATCGCCAGCGCAACCAACAGAGACATGCTGATTAACTTTTTAAGGGACAATGACTGGTCCCGGTCATTTTTTGTTTGCATTTTTGCTACCCTGCCTATTCTCTGACGATATAAACTTGCTGAAACAAAAATTTATTGAGCGCTTCGCGGTTGGGCGCAAATTCCATCAGCTGGCTTGCGCCGCCAAAGTAATCAAAGTTGCGGAAAGTACCATCAATGGGCAGCCTGAACATCTCTACTTTTGTACCGCGCATAGCAAAAACAGCATGAAAGGCGTCGAGTAAATCTGCCGCGGATAAGTTGGTATCGAGGATGTTGCCTGTAATGCTTTCGAGTATCTTCTGCGCCTTTTCATAGCTGACATCTTTTAGATTATCGGCAATGGATGAAAGCACGAGCCTCGTGCGATAGGTGCGCCCGATATCATGCGGATCACCATTGATGGCTGGGACCTTGCGGATGCGCATATAAATAACGGCAGCATGGCCGGTAAATAAATATTCGCCGGCACCTGCCATGGCAGGCTTGGTGGAACTGGGGGAGATGGCGTAGCGCTTCAAATAGCTTGCTTCGCCATCGGTGACAGTCAGTTTAACACCGCCCACAGCATCTACGATGGAGGAGACCTGACTCCAGTCCATCAGGATGAATTTTTTGATATCAATGCCGAAGTGACGGTTGATGGTATCGACCAGCCCTTGTACGCCATACTTTTTGACGATGTAGGTTAACCTGCCGGGTTTGTCATCAGGATGAAGAACCAGCATATCGCGGATAAATGAAGTGGCCATGATGCGCTGGGCTGATTCGTCAACTGTTACCAGCACCATGCCATCAGAGTAGCCAAGACGGCCAAGGCGCGCGGCCCAGCTGTCCATGCATACGAGCAGATAATGCTGCATTCCCGGGGGATTGGGCTTAATCTCCTGGGGCAGGAGGGCATCAATCTCGGGGATTACCTGGGCAAGCGATGGCAGGCTTGCCAGCAGGATAAAAAGACAAAGCAGGAGCGGTATCATTCTTTTCATGGCTGTGCTTCCAGTTCGCTGTATTTTTGAAGAAGCATGCCCGCTTCGCTCAGTATTTCAAGAGAAAAATCATCAGGATAACCTTGCTCATAGACGATTCGGGTGATGCCGGCGTTGAGGAGAATGCGGGCACATACCGAGCAGGGCTGATGGGTACAGTAGCAGGTGCCCCCATCAATGGAGACACCCAGTTTGGCTGCCTGTATGACAGCATTTTGCTCGGCGTGGATGGCATAGCATATCTCGGTGCGAGTACCCGAGGGAATGTTCAGCTTGCGTCGGAGGCATTCACCGCGTTCTTTGCAGGTACGAATACCTGCAGGTGCGCCGTTATAACCAGTGGTCATCACCCTTTTATCACGGACGATGACGGCGCCTATTTCGCGGCAGGACTGGAAACAGCTGCTCCAGGTGGCGACAAGCCTTGCCATCTCCATAAACCTCTGATCCCATTTGTTCATTTTCGCACCTCCCCGCAGGTAGTTTGATTATATAATGGGCAAACCGCAGTGTCAATTCATGCAGGCTCTGTATCCTTATCAGGGCTTATGATGCTTAACAGCGCGTTTTCCAGGGCCAGTTTGCCGTGGGCATAGCTTAAAGCTCCCTGCAGGTAGGCGGTATAAGGCTCGCGAAGGGGCGCGTCGCAGCTCAGTTCGATGGAGGCGCCGGCCACAAAGGTACCCGCTGCCATAATCACCTCGTCCGCATAGCCGGGCATAGCCCAAGGCTCAGGCACGGCAAAGCTGTCTATGGGGGAGGCTGCCTGTATTCCCTGGCAGAAGAGAATCAGCTGCTTTTCATTGGCCATGATGATGGCCTGGATGATGTCAGATCTTTTTTCATCGAATGCGGGGGTAGTTTTCATCCCAAGCTGCTCACAGACCCTGGCTGCAAGGACAGCAGTTTTAAGTGCCTGCGCCACGGTATGGGGCGCCATGAAAAGTCCCTGGTAAAAAAGACGGTAGCCAGGTTGGTAACTGCCCACTTCAAGCCCGATGCCCGGTGCTGTCAGGCGGCTTGCGATGCGGTCTATGGCAAGCTGGCTGCCTGCGATGTAGCCGCCTGTAGGGGCCAGTCCCCCGCCCAGGTTTTTAATCAGGCTGCCGGCGACCACATCAGCGCCATAGTCTGTGGGTTCATCCTGTGTGGTAAAGGCGCCGTAGCAGTTGTCGACAAATAAATAGATGTCCGGCCGTATTTTTTTAACAGCCGAGAAAAGCTCCGCCATGTCGCTTGGCTGCAGGCTTTTGCGCAGGCTATAACCACGGCTGCGCTGCACATAGATCACCTTTGTATTGGGCAGGATAGCAGCCAGGACAGACGCAATGTCAAGCTCGCCCTTATCTGCGGGTTCAACCTTTGAATAACTGATGTTCATTTCAGCCAATGAACCGGGTACAGCCTGATGAATGCCGATGATCTCTGACAGGGTATCGTAGGGGTCACCGCAGGCGCTGAGCAGATGCTCATTGGGTTTGAGCAATCCAAACAGACAAAGACTCAGGGCATGTGTACCGCTGGCTATCTGGGGCCGGAAAATAGCGGCCTGGGTATGGAACAGATCAGCCACCATCGCCTCGAGTGTTTCACGGCCGACGTCACCGTATCCATAGCCCTCACTCCCGGCAAAATGGCGGGCAGCAACGCGGTGTTTTTGAAACAGGGCAAGCACCCGCTGGGTGTTGGCGGCTTCGAGTTGGTCGATGTGCGCGAACACGCCGGCGCAGTCATGCTCTGCTTTTGCAATTCTATCTTTTATAGTCATGTCTGTTTTAGATCCTCTTTCAGATGCTTTAAAAAGCAGCTTTGCATATCTTCGGGCTGAAGCCAGTGCACCTGCTTATCTTTGCCAAACCAGGTCAGCTGCCGCTTGGCGTAGTTGCGTGTGCGGCGCTTGATGATATCGACACTCTCGTCCAGGCCGGCCTGTCCCTGAAGATAGGGGATAAGCTCTTTATAACCCAGCCCCTGCATGCTTTGCATATCGGCTGTCAATCCCTGCTCCAAAAGCATCTTCACTTCCATCGCCAGACCAGCCTCCATCATGGCATCAACGCGTCTGTCAATGCGCCGGTAGAGTTCTTCTCTTGGGTAATCTGCTGCATACAGTTTAAAATCATAGGGACTGTCCTGTATGGGAGGCAGCTTCTGCGAGGAAAATGGCTTGCCGGTCGCTTCATATACTTCCAGCGCCCGGATGACCCGTCTGGTATCGTTGGGATGAAGACGCTGTGCACTGGTTTTATCGACCTTATACAGCTCTTCATGGAGGGCTGTATTCCCAATTTCAACCAGCAAAGCTTCGTATTTTTCGCGCAGGCTGTCTACTTTTGGGGTATGGCCCAAGCTCAGGCCCTGTGTGAGCGCCCGCAGATAAAGACCGGTTCCTCCCACCAGAACGGGCAGCCGCTGACGGCTGAGGATGTCTTCAATCGCTTTGTGCGCTCCCTGCTGATATTGGGCGACATCGTATGGATCACTTGGCAAAACCAGATCCAGCATATGGTGGGGGATGAATTTCTGCTCCTCTATGCTGGGTTTGGCTGTGCCAATATCCATCCCCTGATACACCTGCATAGAATCCATGCAAATAATCTCAATGGGATACTTTTGTGCAAGCATCATTGAAAGGGCAGTTTTGCCGCTGGCGGTAGGGCCGACAATACCGATAACATATGGTTTTGCCATCAGTTGGGTATCCTCTGAAAGCGTTTTTCCAGTTCTGTCCTGGTTAATTGCATCATTAAAGGCCGTCCATGCGGGCAGGTAGGCCTTACATTGCCATCGAGTACGCCGCGAACCAAGGCAATCAGCTGGTCGTCGGTCAGCCTCTCACCACCCTTGACTGCGTGTTTGCACGAAGCGGTGATGATTTTTTCGATTCTTTTGTCATCACTCAGGCTGCCCGTTGAGGCCAGCTCGTCCAGGGCTTCCTTGAAACTGCCTTCAGCCTGGGGCTGGCCCAGGCTGAAGGGGACGGCATGCAGCTTAACGCTCTGGTCACCAAAGTCTTCTGCCTCAAATCCTGCTGCTGCCAGCAAGGCCTGGTACTCCAGGAAGCTTCCGTGCTCCCTGTAACTCAATTCGATGATGCTTGGAATCATCAGGGTCTGCGATATCCCGCCGCTGTCATAAGCTTTCATGAGGCGGTCAAACATCAGCCTTTCATGCATGGCATGCTGATCACACAGACAGATTGTATCGTCTGACTCAAATAATATATAGGTATTAAAAGCAGACCCTATGAGATTCACAGGCCGCAGCTGCAATTCCGGCAGGTGGCGGGATGCATGCATCTGTTCTGGCTCTGGCTCAGCGGTTTCGTTTTTTGCGGAAGGCGGACTGCCGTCTGCCTTTTCCCAGGCAGATGAGCGCATGCTCATCGCGGACGCTGGGAAAGCAGCTGGAGGCTGCGGCGCAGTGGCCTGATGGGCGCTGGCCTCCTGCCTGGAAAGCTGGGTCACCGGCACACCCGGCGGTGTAGGGGGAGGCGGATATAGCGGTGGCGGTGTGATGTCGGCGGCTCCGGGGCTTAAAGCATCTGCCACAATCTGTCTGAGCGCATCCTGAACTTTTCTCTCATCAGC
>JAAZEI010000113.1 GCA_012512355.1 Clostridiales bacterium
AAAACAAAAACAGATCCACCTTGATGACGCCATAGCGTCCAGGAGTGGGAACTGGCTGCCGTACCTGCCTTTCAGCGGGGTTAGGCCCTGTAGTTTTGCGTCACAGCCTTTCAGCTGTTTTGCCTTGAGCACACCCATAGGGTGAATCTGTTTATAATATACCAGCATCAAATCGAAATGTCAACACTTTTTTCAATTTATTTTAATTCTTTTTATTAACTCTCAAGAATTACCAAAAAACAGCTCCGCACATTATTTAACACGACAAAGCTAATGGAATTCAATTAAGAAATAAAGCCCTTTGAAGCAAGAAACTTTCAAAGCTTTGATTAGAGAGTACGAACACCTACCAAGTCAACACCACACGAAACAGTCACTTTATTCCGAGTGGTGGTGACTTAGTGATATTTCTCAAATTTTATCTGAATTCTGCTTTCAAACTCCGTATCAGGATTTTACGAAAACAATCTGTCATAAGCCTCTATGCTGTTGACGCGGCCCTGGTCTGTTAAGACAACCAATTTCTCGGAGAACAAGATATTCTGTTCCTGCTTGAGCATATCCAGTATCTTGTTGGTGAAGCGCGTGGTCCAGTTCATATGCGTATGAATGGTGGTGATGGTTGTTTCCTGGGCCTGGATGGCGCTTCCTTCATGGTTGTATAAGTGGAAGAGCATCGCAAGCTTGGCAAACTCAAGTTTTTGATTTCTGCGTCTGAATATCGAGCTGATCAGGCCCCTGTTGGGCGCTATGATAAAGACGATGAAAAAGACAAAGCCCGTCACCACGGCCATGCTGCCCGCGATGGATACATCCAAAAAGGCTGCGAGCTGATAGCCAAGGATGCCGTTGGCAGCGCCGATGAGCCCGCTTAAGATCAGCATGCGTTTGAGGTCATCTGTCAGCAGGTAGGCTGTCACGGGCGGCCCAATCATAAAGGCTACAACCAGCACCGAGCCGACGGCCTGGAAGGCGCCGACGGTGGTCAGGGAGACCAGGGTCATCAGACCATAGTGAATGAGTGCAGGTGAAAAGCCCAAAATCGCTGCCAGCATGGGGTCAAATGCCGCTATCTTCAGTTCCTTGAAAAAGATGATGACGGCAGCCAGGTTGAGGATGAGGAGCAGGCCTGTGGTATAGATGGCTTTGGCGCCGATATCAGTCCCGGCGATTACCATCCGGTCAAAGGGGGCGAAGGCCAGCTCCCCCAGCAGCACCGAGTCCGTATCCAGATGAACGGAGCCCGCGTAGCGGCTGATGAGGATGATGGCGATGGAGAACAGAAGCGGAAAGACCACGCCGATGGCGGCATCTTCTGCCAGCAGCCGGGTGCGGCTGAGCATTTCAGTCAGCCATACGGTGATTACACCCATCAGGGTAGCACCCACTATCAGCAGGGGGGAGGACAAATCGTGGGTGATGAAAAACCCCAGGACAATGCCCAGCAAGATTGTATGCGTAATGGAGTCAGACATCATGGACATTTTGCGAAGTACCAGGAAAACACCCGGAATAGCGCAGGCTACTGCCACAATCACGGCGATAATTTGTATCTCAATTTGCGGTGACATCCGGCGCACCTCCTTTTAAATTATATTCCATCTTGTTTTTTCTGCGCTGATACATCCGGTGCAGCACACCGCGGCCGGGTGCGAACAATACACTGATGATGACAATCACGCTCACGCAGACCACAATGGCCGGCCCCGTGGGCAGCCTTGGGATCAGCGAGCTGGCCGCCGTGCCCGCCACACCCGATATGGCCCCAAAAAAGGCTGATAAAGTCACCATCACCCACAGCTTGTTTGTCCATTGTCGCGCGGCGACAGCCGGCGTGATGAGCATGGCGCTCATGAGGATGACGCCCACTGTTTGCAGGCCGATGATAATACTCAAAACAATCATCGCCGACAGCAGCAGGTTGAGCGTCACGGGTGAAAAGCCCAGGCTCTGCGCAAAGTCGCTGTCAAAGGTAAAGAGTTTGAACTCTTTCCAAAACAGCAGCACCAGCGTCAGCAGCACCGCCCCGGTGATGAGCATCAGCATCAGGTCGCGCTGCAGCAGGGTGGATGCCTGGCCAAAGATAAAGCGGTTAAGCCCCGCCTGGTTTGAGTTGGGCATCTTCTGCACATAGGTCAGCAGCACCAGGCCCAGGCCAAAGAATACCGACATCACCAGCGCCAGCGCGCTGTCAAACTTGATGCGGGTATGCTTGACGATGCTCAGGATAAACAGGGTGGCCATCAGGCCCGATACCAGGGCGCCCAACAAAAGCACCTCTGTGTTCTTGCTGCCCAGCAGCACAAAGGCCATCACAACGCCCGGCAGCGCCGCGTGAGAGACACCGTCCCCCAGCAGGCTTTGCTTGCGCAGCACCGCGAAGCTGCCCAGCACCCCGCTGATCATTCCCAGCAGGGCGGAGCCCAAGGCCACGACCTGGAAGGTATAGTCCGAAAACAAAGCGATAAAGCTGTTCATATCACACCACACTCTTCAAAAGCGCGTGCTTGCTTTTATAGGCTTTCTGGAGGTTTTCTTCGTTGAATACTTCTTCCACCGGGCCGCTGGCGACCACGCGCAGGTTAATGAGGGTGACCCAGTCAAAGTACTCTGCCACCGTTTGCAGGTCATGGTGCACCACAACCACCGTTTTGCCCTGCGCCCGCAGTTCGCGCAAAAGGGCGACGATGGCCAATTCTGTCTTGGCGTCAACGCCTTTAAAAGGCTCATCCATAAAATAGATGTCTGCCTCCTGGGCCAGCGCGCGGGCCAGAAAGACCCTCTGCTGCTGCCCGCCCGACAGCTGACTGATCTGACGGTTGGCATAATCGAGCATGCTGACCTTGGTCAGCGTCTGCTTGGCCAGCTCCATGTCCTCTTTGCGTGGGCGGCGAATCCACCCCAGCTTGCCATAGCAGCCCATCAGCACGACATCAAGCACCGTCGAGGGAAAATCCCAGTCGACGCTGCCGCTTTGGGGCACATAGCCAATCGAGTTTTTGACGGACCGGCTATGAATATCCCCGTCCGCAAACCGGACAGATCCCGAAACCGGCTTCAGCAGCCCCAGCATGGCTTTGATCAAGGTGGTTTTACCCGCGCCATTGGGCCCGACGATGGCCAGGATTTTCCCTCTAGGTATCAGCAGATCAACATCCCACAGTACGGGCTTGGCATCATAGGCTACGGTTAAATCCTCTACTTCTACGGCAAAATCCAGTTCCTTATCCATCTTGTTTTCCCCCCTCATTTTAAAGCGTCCACAATGATATCGATGTTGGCTTTGACAGTTTTGATGTAGGTATCGGCGCCCGACTTTTCATCACCAATCGAGTCCGAGTAAAGCTCTCCGCCGATGCCCACATCAAAGCCTCTGGCTTTGACGGCAGCCTGTACCGCCTGGATGGTTTTTGGCGGAACGGAAGATTCCAGGAAGATCGCCTTGATTTCCCGCTCGACAATAAATTTGGCCAGCTCGCTCACATCCGAGGTACCGGCTTCGGCATCGGTGCTGATGCCCTGCAGACCCCGCACTTCAAAACCGTACGCTTTGCCGAAATATTGGAAGGCGTCATGCGCTGTCACCAGGACGCGCTTTTCCTCGGGCAGTTCCTTCGCGCGATTGTGCACATAGGTATCTAGGTCATCCAGTTCCCTCAGGTAGGCCTCCAGGTTTGCCTCGTAGACTGCCTTGCCCTCAGGGTCGGCTTCAGTCAGGCCCGCAGCCAGTGTCTTGGCGCCCAATTTCCACAAAGAGACATCAAACCAGACATGGGGATCGTGGATCGAACTATCCGATTCCCATTCCAGCAGCGTTGAAACGTCCAGACCTTCTTCTATGCTGATGACTTTTTGTCTGGTCCCCTGAAGCTTTTCAAACAGATCAGCCATTTTCCCTTCCAGGTGCAGGCCGTTATATAGCACCACATCCGCCTTTTGCATCAGCGTGACATCCCCCGCACTCGCCTGGTAGAGATGAGGGTCAATGCCCGGCCCCATCAGGCCGTCCACGTGGACGCGCCCATCGCCAATGATGCTGGCCAGGTCTGACAGCATGGTCGTGGTCGCGACGATTTTGAGTTTGCCTTCAGGCGCGGGTTCTTTTGCGGCGGGCCCCGTACAGGCTGAGAGCAGCAGGGACATCACCAGGAGTGCAGCAAGAAGAAACATCGTTTTTTTGTTCATGAGAGACCTCCGAAAATTTTAATTTATTAATCGCGGAACTGTTCCACGAATATCAGGCTGGCGGCCTGCCGGCTGATGCGGGTGAGTTTGCCCCCAAGGTTGAGCTTGAATGCGCTTTTATCCGCCGCCGCTTCCACCATTTCCACCGGACTGCCAATCGCGATGCCCATCTCCTGCAGGGAGTCCATCAGGCTTTCATCCTCTTTTACCCGGCGGATATAGGAGGTGCTGCCCGGCGGCATCAGGTCCAGGCTCTGCAGCGGGGTACGCTGGATGCTGCCATCGAGCCCGGGGATGGCGCTGCCATGGGGGCAATGAGTCGGATGGTTCAAATAGGCATCCAGACGGGCTGACAGACGCGGCGGGGTCAGGTGTTCGAGCAGTTCAGCATCTTCATGCGCTTCCCTCCAGGAGTAGCCCAGGTGACGGCTCAAAAACACTTCCCATAATCGGTGGCCGCGCACCAGCCTTGTGGCAAACTCCATCCCCCGGGGCGTAAGGCGCGAGCCTTTGTAAGGCTCATAGAAAATAAGATCATCTTTTTTGAGTTTGACCAACATTTCTGTCACCGATGCGGGTGCGATCTGCAAGGCATCGGCGATCTGCTTGTTGCTCACCAACTCATCCTCAACGCTCAATTGAAAGAGGGCTTTTAAATAATCTTCTTTATTGGGCGTCATGTTTTCTCCTTCATCATTGACCGTCCGCCGGCTGCGCTTGATCCACCAAATGGGTATTTGCCAAAACAGTTCCTTCTTTGGGTTTCAGTTATCAATATAACCACATTTAGGTGCACCTAAACTTGAAGAAGAAACTTAATCGTCCATTAAAAATAGCCCTATGCCAAGATGCCTCCTCAAAAACATCCTGCAGCACAAAGCTCATGATCATGACTGACGAAATAGATATCTAATGTATCAAACCTGCTGCATCTGCTTTGCCATAGCGGCAAACCGGCATACCACATGAAAACCGGCACGCTCATAAATTGTCTGCGCATGATTATCCAGCCCAGTAAAAAGCGTCGAAAAAGTTGCGCCTTCATTCACAAATTCCTGCATCAACAGATGAAACAGCACCTCCCCTATAGAGCGCCGTCCATAGAGAGGGTCTACACATATTCCCGTAAACCAGCCTCGGCCGCTCTTTTGTTTGTCAACCGGGCCTGTAAAGCCCACGATGTGACAATCATGTGTTGCCGCTAGTATCGGCCTTGGGGAAAACGGTTTGATTCCATCCGCCCACAGGTCCGGATCTTCGCAGGGCCTGCCTTTTTGCCAGGCCTCCGTCTCCATTTTGAGAACATGACGCCAATATTCGCTTTCCACACGATCACACATCCCGTTATAATCATAGTAAAGGCTTGCGTCATAGCGACCGGTATAGATACCTTCCTGTGCCAGCCTCTCCCGTGCCATTGTGATGTTCTCAGGCCAGGCATAATCTTTGAGGTCCAAATACATGGCAATGTCCTGGTGGATTGTCTCAAACCCAATCTTGAGCAAAAATGGATACCCTGCGCACTTAACATCTACCCCCGGTGCTTTGTTGTGATCGTGCTCCTGTTTACCGGGGATGCGCCAAGTCAGATGAAGGGGATTCTCATGGGAGCAGGCAATCTCTTTTTTACGAGCATCCCGGAATGCATCCTCCAACATATGGACCAGATTTTTCCCAATCCCTTGCCTGCGATGTGACTTGTCAACAAATACAAGGGTTAAAAAGCCCGGGGTATTTTCATGCGTTTGATGAGCTAAAAAAATATCCTGCTGCACCCCGTGGACAAAGCCTATCAGCGTGTCCCTTAGTACTGCTACAAAAACATGCATGTTGGGCTTCAAAAAATCGTTCTTGAAAAGTTCTTCGGAAATGGGGCTGTATACCACTTCTTTATTTTGGCAAGAATCATTAAACAGCCTGACAGCACCGACGATATCCATCTCTTGCAGAGGGCGCAATTGGACTAAATTATTCATTTCAAACTTTACCTACTTTATTTGTATAGCAGGAAGGACTCTACCGCTTCGGTGAATGCGGCAATGCCGGGCATGCAGTTTGCCGCGAGCTCATCCGCTGAGAGTTTGTCAAGGCGGATGGCTGCCGTCCCCAGCAGCAGGTCAAGCGAATAGGTTTTGCCGCTGTCCCAGCTGAGATACTCCAGCTTATCCGGGTAGAGTCTTCGGATGGTTTCAAAGAGTTTTAAGCCGGCATAACATACATCTGCCTCATCGCGGCTGACAATGTGCAGCTGGACACCCTGGCACAATTGGCCCTCATGCTTGCTGAAGGTTGGTTTAAATGAGCTGCGCCTGAAATGCACCCCTGGCAGAGCAAGCTCCGCCATGCTTTGTTCAAGCAGCACCGCTTCAATCCAGGGCGCCCCAATGAGTTCAAAGGGCTGGGTCGTTCCGCGGCCTTCGGAGACATTGGTGCCTTCAAAGATGCAGGTGCCCGGATATACAAGAGCGCTGGCCAGAGAAGGGCAATTGGGCGAGGGGGCCACCCAGGGCAGGTCGGTATCGTCCAGGTACATATCCCGGCGCCAGCCGCTAAGCTCAGCGACGGTCAATTCAAGGTCCAGCTTCAGATAATGACGAATGTACTGCGCGTACTCCCCAACGGTCAGGCCATAGCGGGTGGGCAGTTCATAGT
>JAAZEI010000114.1 GCA_012512355.1 Clostridiales bacterium
GAGATTGCGCCTGATATGGACCGCATGGGCCAGTTGGTGCAGGATGTTTGCTACAATAATATTGAGCGGCTGTTTGAAAGATAACAGCGCGTAGATTGATGCTGACATGAACAGCGGGAGGTCACTGATGACAGCCCGCTGTTTTTTTTGCGTCTTCATGCCAATGGGCTGTGGCGGATGCCGGCATGAAGCTTCATTCATGTATTTTTGTGTGCAGATGAGTGCACATAGGCACTTTTTAATTTTTATTGCCATGAACATCCAAATATTATCAAAGAATTCACATGAAAAGGCTTGCAATTTTGACAAATGATTGTATAATTAATAACGAAGCGAACATGAATAGATATTCATGTTAGTAGGAGGAAAACATATGAATTTTACTTTGAGCAAAGAGCATGCCATGGCGCAGCAGCTTTTTATGGATTTTGCGCTCAGGCAGGTAGCACCACTGGCCCGTGAAGTGGATGAGCATCACCGCTTCCCGCGTGAAACGGTGGAAAAAATGAAACACTACGGCATGATGGGCATTCCCTTTTCCCGTGAGTACGGTGGACAGGGATGCGATAATCTCTGTTATATCCTGGCGGTGGAAGAGCTGTCAAAAGTCTGCGCGACCACAGGTGTGATATTGTCCGCGCATACTTCGCTTTGCGCGGGCTGCATCGATGCATATGGCACCCCAGAGCAAAAAGATAAATTCTTAACACCTCTTGCTCATGGTGAAAAGCTGGGCGCTTTTGCCCTGACTGAGGCCGAGGCGGGTACGGATGCTTCAGGCCAGCAGACCAAGGCAGTGCTGGATGGTGATGAGTGGGTACTCAGCGGCAGCAAAATGTTTATTACCAACGCTTTGGAGGCTGACACCTATGTGGTGATGGCCATGACGGATAAATCAGCCGGCACCCGGGGTATTTCCGCCTTTATCGTAGAAAAGGGAACACCCGGTTTTGCCTTTGGCCTTCCTGAAAAGAAGATGGGCATCCGCGGCTCCGAAACCCGTGAACTCATTTTTATTGACTGCCGCATCCCCAAAGAGAACCTCCTGGGTCGCGAGGGCAAAGGCTTTGGCATCGCCATGGGCACTTTGGATGGCGGCCGAATCGGCATTGCCGCGCAGGCGCTGGGCATCGCGGAGGGCGCCTTTGACAAGGCGGTGGCCTATGTCAAAGAACGAAAGCAGTTTGGCCGCGCCATCGCCAAGTTTCAAAACACGCAGTTTCAGCTGGCTGACATGAAGCTGGAGATCGAGGCTGCCCGCTGGCTCACCTACAGGGCAGCAGTCCTCAAGGATGAAAAGAAGCCCTACACAACGGAGGCTGCCATGGCCAAACTCAAGGCTTCCAACGTGGCCAATGAAGTTTGCAGGATGGCTGTGCAGCTGATGGGCGGCTATGGCTATATACAGGAATATGATGTCGAGCGCATGATGCGCGATGCCAAAATCACAGAAATTTACGAGGGCACCTCCGAGGTGCAGCGCATGGTCATCGCAGGCGCGGTCTTAAAGTAAGGAGGAGAGGCTATGAATATCATTGTTTGCATCAAACAGGTACCCGACACCAATGAAGTACGCATTGACCCGGTCAAGGGTACGCTGATACGAGAGGGCGTCCCCTCCATCATGAACCCGGATGACAAGGCGGGGCTGGAAGCGGCGCTGCGACTAAAAGAAACCAGCGGTGCCCACATCACCGTGCTGTCCATGGGGCCGCCGCAGGCGGACGCCGTGCTGCGCGAAGCCCTGGCCATGGGGGCGGATGATGCCCAGTTAATCACAGACCGTGCTTTTGGCGGGGCTGATACCTGGGCCACCTCCTGCACCCTGGCGGCTGCCATCAGCACGCTGCCCTATGATTTGATTATTACAGGGCGTCAGGCCATCGATGGCGATACAGCACAGGTTGGGCCTGAAATCGCCGAGCACCTGGAAATCGCCAACATCAGCTACGCCAGAAGCATCGCGGTTGATGGTGATGAGTTGATTGTGCACCAGCAGTTCGAAGACAGGCAGCATGTGGTTCGCGCTGGGATGCCGGTATTGATTACCGCCC
>JAAZEI010000115.1 GCA_012512355.1 Clostridiales bacterium
CCTATGAACTATTCGGGTCGTTACCGTGCGGAAAATGAGGATGGGCGTGGCATCATAAAGATGATTGTCGATGTTGATAATGAACAGATTTTAGGAGCGCAGGTTCTTTGTAATTATTCCAGTGAGTTCGTTACCGCTGTCACTGCGTTCGTTGAGATGGGCCTTAAGCTTGATGACATCAAGAAGATTGTCTTTCCGCATCCTACTGTCAGCGAGATTGTCAGGGAAGCCGTCTTTAAATATGAATAAACTCTATGAAAGCCCTTCCTTTGATCCCACGCTGAACCTTGCGATTGAAGAAGCGCTTCTTCTTGGACACGCTAAAGAGCCCAGCATCTTTCTTTGGCAAAATACGCACACTGTGGTCATCGGACGCGGACAAAACGCCTGGAAAGAATGCAAAGTCAATAAACTTGTGGAAGATAATGGAATATTGGTTCGCAGAACAACAGGCGGCGGGGCTGTCTATCATGACCTTGGCAACCTGAATTTTTCATTTGTCATGCCAGAAGAGAGCTATGATGTAGCAAGACAGCTTCATGTGATTAAAAAAGCTGTTAGTTATTTTGGTGTTCAGACAGAACTGTCCGGCCGCAATGATATTATTATTAAAGACGGCAGAGCAAAATTCTCAGGCAATGCCTTTCGAAAAACCAAAACTTCTGCCTTGCATCACGGAACAATCCTATTTGATGTTGACATGCAAAAGCTTGGTCTTTATTTGGCTCCATCCACAGCTAAATTAAAAGCAAATGGGGTTGATAGCGTGAGGTCTCGTGTTGAAAATTTAAGCCACTCTGCAAAAGGAATGAATATACCTACCCTCAAGAAAGCGCTTTTTACTGCTTTTGAAGAAGAGTATGGACCGGGAGAGAAAATTGACTTGACAACAGTGATGCAGGGGCAGGATATCTTGGCTCTTCAAAATAAATACAAGTCCTGGGACTGGAATTTTGGTCAAACGCCCAAATTTGATATCAGTTTCACAACTCGTTTTCACTGGGGTGAAGTGCAGCTTTTGCTGTCTTTTAAACGCGGATTGATATCACATCTTGTTTGCTTTACCGATTCGAATGATCCGGATCTGGCGCAGCGAATGAAGCCCTTGCTCGAAGGAGTTCCTTATAAACCCAAAGCTATTTTAGAGACAGCCTCTTTGGTAAGTTCATCTGAAGATTCTGATATCATCCATTGGCTGGCTTCGCAGGTATTTTAAACACGCTGTTTTAATTAAAATTTTAGAGGAATATATTGAAGTTTCAGAAACATCCCTTTGGACCTATTTATAATAAGCAATCAACAATACTCATTCTGGGCAGCTTTCCGTCTGTAAAATCTCGCCAGAATGGGTTTTATTATGGCAACCCCAATAACCGTTTTTGGAAGGTTTTAGAAGAGGTATGGGGAAAGGCGGTTCCCAGAGACATTGAAGGTAAAATTGACTTTCTGCTGGAGCACCATATTGCGCTTTGGGATGTTCTTGCATCCTGCGAAATTTCCGGGTCTAGTGATGCCAGCATCAGAAACCCTGTACCTAATGATTTGAATGTCATTTTGAAAGGTAGTTCGGTTAGCAAAATATTGGCCAATGGTCAGCTAGCAAGCCGTATGATTAATCAATATCACGCAGACAAAGAAAAAATAAAACTGATCACACTTCCTTCAACCAGCCCGGCTAATGCATCTTGGTCGCTTGAACGATTAATTGAGGTTTGGTCCTCAGCTATTCTCTTTTAGATAGTTAGTATGTTAAGATAAGCTTTCTCTTTGAAAGGATATGAAGCCAAAGAATGAAACACTTTTTTATCGTAAATCCTGCAGCCGGTCCTCATAACGCAGAACAAGTTTTGCGTCAGAAGCTATCATTATTTAATGGCCGATTCCCATATGATGTATTTATATCCAGTAAGCCTGCAGATACAGATTCGTACATACAATACATGCGATCAAATGAATCCGGACATTTAAGGTTTATTGCCTGCGGCGGAGACGGTACCATCAACGAGGTGGCCAACAGCATTCAATCTATTGAGGATGCTTCGCTTGGCTGCTACGCCAGCGGCAGCGGAAACGATTATGTTAAGTATTATGGAAAAGTTGAAGATTTTGTTGAACTGGGAAGACTTTTCTCAGCCAGAGAAGAATCTGTTGACTTGATGCGAATTGGAAACAGAATAGCAGTTAATGTGGTAGATTTTGGGTTTGATGCAAAAGTAGCTGTAGGTGTGGAGAAGGTACGCAGATGGCCGCTATTAGGTGGTAAACATGCTTATGCCAGCGGAATAATCAGCGCATTGCTTAGCCCTATGTTCACTTCATGTATTGTCACAGCAGATGGTGAAAAATTAGGAGATAATAAACTTCTTTTGTGTACCTTGGCTTGCGGGAAATATGTAGGCGGTGGTTTCCGCTGCGCACCAAGAAGCAACAATGCAGATAGTCTGATGGAAGTATGCCTTGTCAAGCCGCTGTCTCGGATTCGCCTTATTAAAGTGTTGAGTTCTTACAAAAACGGGCAGCATTTGGATGATGAACGCTTAAAAGATGTCGTTATTTACCGCAGAGCCAAAGAAGTAGAAATCCAGACATCAAATGATATGAATATCCTGCTGGATGGAGAAATAACACCCATTAACAATGCAAGAGTAGAGGTACTGCCAAGGGCACTGCGATTCGCAGTACCTCAGGGCTTATAGAAGATATTTTGTTTCCAAGCATAGGCTGCTGTTTAATAAGCCTCTGTTTTTAGTTAAGTTTACGAATAAGAATGAAGGGTGTCAGTTCATCCCCTTGACCGGAGGGATTATCTTTGAGTGCATCCTGAATTTGCTGATCACTAAGTGGGAAGTCTGATGATTTAGCCAGCTGATCACGCTGGATATCATTGGCATCCATCAATACTACAGGAATGCCGGTTTTTACAAATAGGTCGTCACAAAGATCCTGAGGGTTTTCAGGATTAATCAAGGCCATTTGCTTATAAATATCAAAGCTCGAACGGTCGTAAAAACCATCGATCCCTCCAACTCCCTGACCGCAGACGCGATAAAATACACCTTTGACTCCAAAAGGTTTTGTTATAGCTGAAAGAAAAGCTGCCAGCAATACGCGGGGCAAGCCAACCATATCAATTACCAATTGCATTTTATAAGGTTCATGCATTCCTACGCCTGTTGAGTTGCTGGCAGCGAAACGCCACATTAAATTGGCGAAAAAACCTGGCTGAACCTCATCCCGTGTTTTGACGCTCTCCACACACATAGCCATTACTTTTGCTCCAAAGCTAAGAACATCACCTGTTTGATAAAAAGGCTTCACATATTGTTCAACCAGCGCAGTCGGATCTTCACCCCGCATAACAAAATGCGTCTGAATAGCATATCGCAAATAAACACTGCCATCCTGCGCTGCAGCATTTCCTCTGTCAAAATAGACAATACCTTCATGTTCTCTGCGCTGTTCTTCCAGATTTCGTGATGCAATGATGCCCATTCGATGCGCCTCCATTGTTTGAGAATTCTCGGTTACTTTACATCATGGCCTGAAAGCTGTCAATTAAAGTGAGAAGTAAGTGTCTCAGTCGTCTGTATGTTTAAAATAAGTACTGCTGATTAACACGTTGAAAGAATAAAAAAGAGAAAGTGGATGATCGTTTCTTAACTACCAATATTTTGTTATTTCGGTTTCATCAACCGAATCCATAAAATCTCTTTTTATTTCAAGCAAACTTCGAAAATCCTGGATAACTGCGTAGAGAAGTGCTCGATCCTCAAATTCCTGCCTCGTGACGGGGAGAGTCAAATGGTCATATTCTAAATCTATTTGGTCAAGTTCAATGAGCATTTGATGAGCATTGTTTTTCTCTTGGAATCCTTCGGCGACTTCACACACAAATGCAGCCAGGAGATTGTTGGTTTCATATCTTTGCTTAGTTCGCACAATATTATTCCAAATTCTGCGCATAAAGCTCGCTTGCCTTGAACGCATCTGAAAATACAATACAGGGTAATTACTTTGAACACGAATTTTATTTGCAATTTCTGTCATGGCTGCAACTTCATATCCGGAAAGTTTTTTATCAAGATCATCAAATAAAAGGGAAGTATTCATAGTGTTTTCATCTAAGGGCTGCATAATTTTGTTTGACATCATTCGCAGCAGCTTTCTGAAATCATCTTCTATCGCATCTCGAAAGTGTTTAAGGGGAGCCGGCTTACGCGGGATCAGCAGCTTTACCAAAATGCCAACAGCTGATCCGACAAAAAGCAAACCAAATTCATTGACAATGAGCGGAAAGGTTATACTTTGCTCAATGAGGAAATGAGTTGCGAGGACCGCATTGCTTGCAACAACCGTCTCCATTTCAAACGCATAACAAATGCCCACAAACAAAAGTAGAAACAGACCAAAACTGAGGGTATGAAAATGAAAGAGTTCAAAGACCAGCCAGCAAAGAAAAACCATCAGGAAAAAAGCGATGTACCTTTTGATGGCAGTAATCAAGGTGTCTTCAAAGGTGTTCTGGATTGTCAGCAGTGTCGTAATGCCAGCCACTGCTGAATATTTTAGGCCGGCAACATCTGCAAGCAAAATACCCAGGGTTGTTCCTAACGCTATCTCCAAAACCATAACATAATTTACCTGTTGTTGTTTTATTGCGAATATTCTTTTCATGATATTTCCTCTCAAAACACGCATTCATTATATTATTATAATTATTCATCAGTTCAACGGTGAAATTATCACAGAAGCGAATTTTAATGTTCTGTTTATCTTGACGATAGCTCGCTATATGCATAGAATAACATATATTGGTAAACAATTTTTTTATTATTTTTTTGGAGGATCATTTGATGGATTTTACCGGCAAACTTTTTTTAGCAGTCATTGAGGAGGACAATACCCAGCGTGCCCTGTTTCGCGTTCGTCCATTATTATGCGAAGAGGGGAACATCACGCCCGAGGATCTCGAAGAACTTATAGATGAGGGGTTTTTACGTGTTGTGCCTGATAAGGCAGAGCAGCATACCTTCAAAGAGAGAATGCGCGACTTGGGCCAGCTTTGTTTGATTAATTTGAAAGATATCCCGCCAGATTTTAATAAAGTTCGACTAAACAAAAACTATGCTCCAAATCGTGGTGAAAATAATCGTTATGTCATTTACTCTGATGCCATTGAAGATATGAGCGGCACAGAAGTGTTTGAAGTAGTTTCCGACCCCAAAGTAGTAAAACCAACAACTGCTGCGTATTATTTAAGAAACGGCGGTCATATCCAGGGCCCCTATGACAGCTCCGGCGGCAACGCGATTAATGAGGTCAGTTTTATTGCACCGGATAATCATCGACTCTTTAGTGTCGCCATGCCTGATGAACGAGAGAAGCTCTTTTTTTGGCCTTCATCTCATGTAGACAATGGCTCTGAAAATGATGTTGTCAATGAGGGAGAGAAAGAGACTGAGCGCTGTCAAACCCAAGAAGAAGAAAGCTCAATGAGCGCTGAAGATAAAATTGAAGAAATTCAAGCGTCTATTGTGCCTTATCTAAAAGCTGAACAGTCAAATGAAGAAGAGAAGGTAATCCAAGCTCAGAATGAGCCAGCAAAACATCTGGTGGGGACCCCAATAAAGAATGCAGTGAAAAGAGACTTAGCGCCTCGAAGTGATCATTTGAATTTGCATTCAGTAGTCGATCGCGCTGTACGCCAGAGTCGTCCCGAAGAGCCATCCGCCAGTATACAAAATAGCAGCGCTTTGCATCCGGTAATAAACCCTGCAGAGCAATTCAGACATAGTTTAGAACAGTTATGGAATCATTCTGAGTCAAAACAGCAGGCTGTCAATGACTTCCTGTCGATGCCCGGCGCTTCTGAAATCTTAGGGGATAAAGTTTTCGGCAATACCAAATATTCGATGCAGACTATTATGCAGCAACAGCTTAATCAACTTGAAGCAGAACGCTTGTCTTTGATGATGGAGCTCGAGCGTATCAAAGAAAATAGAACATTATTATTGAAGGATGCTATAAAAGAATCAGATCATTATGATGAAGAACTATTGAACAAACAAAAAAATCTGGAATCAGTAATAAGTACACTCGATTTACAGTGTGAAGAATTATCCCTTAAGCGGACAGAAATCCTAAAGGATGTCAACGGTGTTTTGCAGGCCGGCAATTTTATTGCCCCCGCTTTTGGGGTAGACTGCAGTTTTGAAAAGACATGCAAACTGATTGCAGAAGCGATGAACAAAGCAGGGTTTGATATGACAAAAAACGACATCATTAATTTGCTGATTATAATCCTCTTGTTTCCTGAACTAAATTTGAGAGCTGAATATCTGATGGATGCAAAGCTTGCGATATCACTCCTTTCAAATGCTGTAGGCGGTGTTTTGATAAGCGACAAGGAACTCAAGAATTCTGTTATAATCCCTGGTGGAGACGTTCCTGTATTTATAACGGCGCAGGAAAAAACTGCAAATTCTTTAAAAAACAGATACAATGGCATGTGTACAACGGTTTTGCTTTCGGACAGCAAAAGAATACTTTGGCCTAGCGTGTTTGCTCCGATTTCTGTCGGTTTTAACTTGCAGCAGCCTATGCCTTCGGGTATTAGGATAAAAGCACATCGCCTCAAAGAGTACCTTCATGAAGTTTCCAAAGAAACGCCTGAAGAAGTGACTAAACTTCTTCTAAAAGCAGAAGAACTTCTCAAAACGTCTTTTCCTCTTTGTTTAAAACAGGCAGTGAATACCTATTTGATGAGCGCACAATCTTTAATGGAAGGCGGCGCTGCTGCTGCTGTTGACTATGCTTTTGCTTCATTTTTAATCCCTTTTGTAATTGAAAATCGACTGGACAGTGAGCCTTTGCGCAGTATCTGTGAGATAATGCCAAAAGCTTCTTCCGTGCTGTGATTCAGTTTCAAACCTTAACCGCAGCAGATGTTAAACAGCTTCGTGCGTTAACCAGCAGATCTCAAAGACATAAGCAGCAGCTTTTCCTTGCCGAAGGCGATCATCTGACAGGCGAAGC
>JAAZEI010000116.1 GCA_012512355.1 Clostridiales bacterium
CAATTGATGCATATTCTTAAATCTTTCGTCATATCTTGAAGCTAAAAGAATCTGTGTTCGTGTGGACAGTTTATGGGGAGAAAGACTGTGACAAACTGTGGATAACATTTAAGTTATAAACATCTCATCAGAGGTTTTCTATAAAACATAAGCATTTAAATGAAAGAAATCCGAATAACTGTGGATAAGCATGGGGACAATGTGGATATCAACGCCTTTTACCTCATTGAATATCTATCAGTGCTCTATACTGTATAAGTGCATGATATCATCTTGAAGATGACCAAGGGCCGTGAATAAAGGCTGCATAAGTGAGTATGTGGTATGCATATTATGAGAGAAACAGTATTATTATACAGCCAGACCCCTGTGGATATTTATTGATGTATAAAATATGTTTTTAAGTGAAAAAATTAACCGAAAGTCTGCTTGAAAGGCAAGTTGTCATCAGGTATACTAAACAAGGAAAACTCAGAAAAATCAAAGCCATCACCGAAAATAATAAGAATTAAGGAGTATAGCATGGCAATAAAAGCAGTGCTTTTTGATATGGACGGTTTGCTTCTGGATACTGAAGCACTGGCAATCCAAGCCAGTATTCGGGCTGCAGAAGCGCAGGGGATAGGAATAGGCGAGGAACTCCATCGTTTAATGCTTGGAACAAACAAAGAAAAAAGCAATGAATTGCTCAAACAGCGCGTTCCTCAGCTTGATCTTGAAAAGTTTTGGACTGTGGTTGATGCGCAGATGTGGCAGCAAGTAGAGCTGAATGGTGTCCCCGTAAAACCTTTTGTTCGCGAACTGCTGAAGTGGAGTAAAGATAATAATTTACTAATGGGCTTATGCTCCAGCAGTTATCGCGAAGTGGTGGAACCTTTTGTCAGCAGGGCCGGATTAACCCAGTATTTTTCAGCCATCGTTGCCGGGGATGATGATATGAGCCTTGGTAGCAAGCCTGCTCCCGGTATGTATTTGCGAACGGCTCATCTGCTGGGAGTGTTACCTGAAGAGTGTCTTGTCCTGGAAGACTCTCCCAATGGCCTGCGTTCAGGCCGTGCTGCAGGGATGACTACGGTGATGATTCCGGACTTGATTCCATATTCAGAAGATCTGGCGCCTTATAGTGATGCTGTATTTTCGGATCTTTCTTATATACCAGCATACATAGAAGAACTAAGATGCCAATCAGCATATTAGCGGTTGGCAAAATTAGCTTGCCCTTTTCACCTGCATCGCAAGAGTTTGAAAAGCGCATCTCTAGATATGACAAACTGCAGGTTATCCAGGTGCAGGACATCAAAGAACCCCTTACATTAAGTCCTGCCTTGATGGAACAGAGTCTTCAAAAAGAAGGTCTTGGAGTTCTTCAAAAAATTAAAGCTGGCGATTATGTGATCGCTTTATGTATCCAAGGTGAGCAGCAGGGTAGTCTTCAATTTGCAAGACAGCTTGGGAAATTGCGTGATGAAGGCAGGCACATTGTCTTTGTCATCGGCGGATCTCTGGGATTGTCTGAAGAGGTGATCAAACGAGCTGATGAAAAACTTTCTTTGTCAGCATTTACGTTGCCTCATCAACTAGCTCGCGTTGTTCTGCTTGAACAAATATACCGTTCCTATAAGATATTGTCAGGCGAGAGGTATCATAAATAATGTACTTGAAACAGCTTCGTCTGCATCAGTTTAGGAGTTACAGTCAGCTGGCGATCATGCCGCCCAAAGGGCTGACAGTTTTTGTAGGTGAAAATGGCGCGGGTAAAACCAATTTGCTAGAAGCCATTCACCTGTGCTGTCTTGGGAGAAGCCATCGTACAAGCGACGATCAGGATATGATTAAAATTGGGGAGACAACTGCCGCAGTCCATGCCACCGTATCCAGAGAAGGACGCGAAGACGATGTGGGCGTTCGCTTATTTCGCGCTCAAAAGCAAAAGAAAATAATTTATGTCGGTGGAAAAACTGTTCTTCGTATCGGTGAACTGATGGGTCATATGACCTGCGTGATGTTTTCCCCCGAAGACATGGACATCATCAAAGGATCGCCGCAATTGAGACGGCGATTTATCGATATGCTGCTAGCTCAGAGTCTGTCAGGCTACTTCTATGCTTTGCAGCATTACAATGCTGTTCTAAAACAGAGAAACGCGCTGCTAAAAATGATGGCACGCGACGAACAGGATAAAGTGCAGTTATTTGCCTGGGATGATCAGCTAAGTTCAGCGGCGGTGCCGCTTGTTCGTGCACGCCGAGAGGCAGTAGAGAAACTGGCACAGCTTTCGGCAGAGCATTATTCGTTTATTAGTGGTCGTCCCGAAGAAATGCTGGGGATAACTTATCGCAGCATTCTCGCCGACAGTACGGATATTAAACAAGATTTTCAAAAACTGCTTGAGCAATCGAGAAATGAAGATATGCGTCGTCTTTCTACGTTCTATGGTCCTCACCGGGATGAGTTGATTCTGACCTTATCGGGAGAAGAACTCAGATCATTTGGCTCTCAGGGACAAATAAGATCTGCGGTGCTCGCCATGCGTCTTTCTCAAATTGATATCCTCACAAAAGCGCAGGGAGAGCCTCCTTTACTGCTGCTTGATGACGTTCTCAGTGAGCTTGACAGCAGCCGCCGCAGCAGACTTTTATCTGGCATTTCACATGTTCAGACCATGTTGACATGTACTGAAATTAACGATGTTCATGGTTTGAACCCGGCTTGCATTCTAAAGGTACAAGCGGGTCAAATTTCACAGTCTTAGTCTGCCTAAGATGTCAAGTTGCATCAATGCTGTTTAAACAAATCTTGTACGCAGGACTGCATCACGCCATTGCGCTAAAAAGTCGTCTGTGTTTTGCTGTCTCAGATTCCTGTTTTCATTGAGGGCACGTTTGGATATTTCATACAAAAGATCAGAAGCTTCCCAGGCCTCTTTTTTTTTGTTTATTTTATCACCGAAAAAACTATGGCTGAGAGCTGCCAAAGTATAAACATTGCTTGTCTCGTCGATTGCAGCACCAATTTGGTAGCCTTCAGGCGGTAGATATAGAGGAGAGCCGGGAAGACGTCCTCTGGTATTGATGGAGGGCAAGGGCAAGTAGTTATCAATGTTGGTGATCAGAAGCTGTTGTGTCTGCATATGAAAATTCATGTGAGAATCGCTTAACCCCGCGATGACAATGCCTTCGTTCTCTGCTTTTAAGTGAAAATCACAAACCATATCAAATAAACCAAGACGCTTAAGCAAAGGGAGATGACGAAAAGTACTGTAAGCAACGGGATCCGGACCCAGCGACAGACCTTCAGCCCACTCAAATACGCAAAGGCATGAAGTTCCGAAGTCTTTACCGCTGATGTATTTAATGAGGGCTGCATGGCGTAGGGTGTGATAATATTTCATTGCCTGGCGCAGCTTTTGCACGATGCGAATGGGATCGCTTGGGTAGTTGATGGTCTTAGCACCGGCATATTTCAGATAAATACGTCGACCTTCTGAGGTAATGAGGCCAAAACTCAGCATCCCACAAGTATGCTCGTCGTATATATTAAATATTTTTCCATAATTTTCGATAAAGCTTAAATCATGCGGTTCTCTCAGCCGCAGAGCATGCCCGCCAAGTGTCTGCACAATCATGGCGTATCGCCCCGTGTTACATTATGAATCCACTTATCACCCCTGAGTCGGAGGAAAGCGATAATCCATTTGAAGCTCTGGTCTATTCTGGTGCTGAAATAAACCCATTGATAGGGAAGCTTCAGGACGAAAGCAGAGAGGAATGCAGCAGGAAGAACAATAAGCCAACCGCAGATCATATCTACCATCATGACAAAACGACTGTCTCCGGCGCCCCTGTTAATGCCCACAAAACAGCTGGCATGGTAAGTGGTTCCAAGCAGGGTAAAAGCGGTGACGGCTACCATCAAAGAAGCTTGAGATGCGATATTATCTTCCAGTCCATATAAACTGATGAAAGGATTGCGTATAAAGAAGACCAGAGTTGCCATGATTATGCCGATGAATAAGAACATGAGTTGAATTCTCTTGGAGATGCTGCGCACATAGTCATAATCTTTGGCTCCGACTGCCTTGCCAACAACGACTGCTGCACCGCCTGCAAGAGCAAAGGTAAACAGCGTGCCGAGGTTGAGAAGCATATCCGACACGGCTACAGCGTTGATCATGATGCGTCCCAATTGCCCGATAATGACCATTTTTAGCATACCAATGAGCGCCCACTGCGCATCAGTCAGGCCAACCGGCAGGCCGAAGCGGATATAATCTGTCCAAGCCCAGCCGCGGTGACTTAGGAAATCTCTTGCTTTGAGGGGGATGGTTTTTTGAACGCGAAGCAGATAGTAGCAAACCACCCCAGCTTCAATGAGCCGGGCAAGTACAGTCGCGATGGCGGCGCCGCGAACACCCAGCGCCGGAAGACCAAGTTTTCCGAAGATGAGAACATAATTGAATCCAATATTCGTAAAAAGAGATACAATCGTTGCAAAAAGAGTTACCCTGACCACTTCTACTCCTTTTAATATGGCAATAACAGATGCGGTGATGGCCAGCGGCAGGTAGCTTAATGAAAGGATGGGCAAATAGTCCAGAGCAAGTTCTGTAATGGATGTCTCGTTTTTTGATATGACCAAGTTAAGAACTAAGGATGGAAACAAATGCAAAAACAAAGCCATGAATGCTGCAAAACCAAAGCAGAGGCTGAGCACTGTAGCACAAATCGGCTTGATGCGTTTAGTATCTCGCTTGCCCCAGTATTGAGAGATAAGGACTACTGAGCCTGCTGCCATGCCCATCAAGGCAGCATTAACAAAATTGGTGATGCTGTTTGACTGGGACACAGCCGCAAGGTTAAAGCCCTGTGAATCAAGCCTTGATACCATGAGGTTGTCGACCATGACAACCAACAGGCTCATCAGCGCCTGAAAAGCTGCAGGCAAAGAAAGCCTCAGAATGTTCCTGTAAAAACCTTTTTGAATCATATCAGCACCTGCTTATTTACATTCTTATCAAGAATATCAGTGCATATGGGATGCGTCAATAGCTCAGCGCTTTTGAACCAATCAGAGATTAACCCACTGATTTTTAATTTTACAAACTTCATAATAAAAAACTGCCCAAAGATTTCCTCGGACAGCTATTTTGAATCTCATAACATAATTAGTACAGCGCCAAATATTCTTCCAGTGCCAGATTGTGCTCTTCCATAAAACGCGCATGGTCTTCCCCGACAAAACGCACATGCCAGGGCTCTGCACTAAAGCCCGTGATATCTTCTTTATTAGCCGTATATCGAATAATAAATCCATATTCAAAGCAGTGATCCTCAAGCCAGATTGCCTGTTTTGTATCGCCAAAGTAATAACCTGGTACTGTCAAGTCAAAAGCAAGGCCAGTATGGTGCTCGGAGAATCCCGGCAAGGCAGCGTGGCGTTCAGCTGCTTTTTTCGCACTTTCAAGGCTCAACTGCTCATCTCGAATAAGGTTTTGTACTTCAAGATCAAACAACTCCTGCTGTCGATTAAATGTTCGGTACCCTTCGCTGACTTGCCAAACTTCAAGCCCGTCAGATTTTGCAGCCTGTATCATTTTCACGAGAGCTTCGACGGCGGTTTTATCGCCCTTCACCTTGGGGTCTTTCAAAATAATAAAATTCTGTGGCACTATGCTGCTAAGC
>JAAZEI010000117.1 GCA_012512355.1 Clostridiales bacterium
CCGGCGCCAAAGAATCTTGACAGGAAGTTTGGGCCAGCAGCACAGTTTCATAGATATGATAAAGTTCTTTTGAAGGCACCCCAAGCGCAACAGTTCGCGTCATGTCAGCGCAGTATCCCTGATACATGGCGCCAAAATCCAGCGTAATGAGATCACCCTTTTGTACCTCTCGCTCTCCTGCAATAGCATGCGGCAATGAACCATTTGGGCCTGATGCTACGATGCTGTCAAATGCAAGTTTTTGAGCGCCAAGCTCCAACATTTTATAATTTAGGGCTAGCTGTATTTGTTTCTCAGTCAACCCGGTTTTGATAAAACCAAGGATAAATTCAAATGCTTGGGTGGATATCATGCAGGCCTTTTGAATCAGTTTGAGTTCATTCTCATCTTTAATGGTGCGGATTTTTTCCGGCGCCAATTCCAGCGGGAAGAAACCAATACCCGGCATAGAAGCCTGCATCTCGTGAAAGCCCTTGACAGTTACGCAATCATCTTCATAAAGCAGGCTCTTAGTCTTTTTATCATTGAGCAGCTGAGCTGCAAGTTTGATATGATTAACTTCATTGCTGATGCAGAAAACTTCAAAATCAGAAGCTTGATTTGCCGCTTGTTCAATATATCTAAAGTCAGTGATAATTGCTTTGAGGTCATGGGATAAAAGCAGTAGCCCTTCGCCTGTGTAGCCGCTGAGGTAAAAAATATTGGAGGTTTTGTGAATCAAAATAGCCTGCTGAGATTGGAGACCTGTCTGCGTTATCAGTCTTTGTATTCTATCCATGCGGGCTCCTTGCTTGCATTGTTTAAGATGCCTTGTATTTTAACATATTACCTTAGATTTGACCATGCTTTCATCCTGTTGAGTCAAGCATACTTAATTAGCGCCAGTTCTTTGGTCAAATGCTTCCCAAAGAGGACGATAAATACTCACCGCTTGTTCATGTTCGGCCAAAGTTTTTGAAAAATGCAGTTCACCGGTATCCGGATTCTTTGAACAGAAATAAAAATAACCTTCTTTAACAAAATCCTGATCAGGATAAAGAGCTGCCTCTACGGCTTTAGGTGAAGGAGAACAAATTGGTCCGGGGGGGAGCCCTCGATTTTTGTAACTATTAAATGGAGAATCAATTGATAAGTCAGCTGCGCCAAGAACCATACGGCGCGTGCCCAAAACATATTTAAGGGTGACGTCACTGCCTAAAGTCTGGTTTTGTTTTATGCGATTATGAAATACAGCAGAGACTCGTCCGAAATCATCTGTTTTGGCTTCTTTTTCAATCATTGATGCAAGTGACAATACCTGATCCATGTTCATGTTGAGTTCACTCGCGCGATCATGATATGTTTGAGAGTACATGCCCTCTGTCTGAGAGAGCATTTTTTTTATGATGTCATCTTCAGTGGCAGTTGTATATATTTCATATGTGTTGGCTGCCAAATAACCTTCCAGCGCATATTTCCTCTGCGCCGCATTGCCGGAGTTGAGCACATCAGCAATATAATAATAAGCGCTGTATTCTTTGCCAGTTTTTACTTTTTCTAAAAAAACCGAAGCATCTTGAAGCACTTTTTCTTTGACAAAATAGGCAGCCATATCTTCAATGGTCCACCCGGGAATGATAGTAATATTTCTGACCAGCGGTCTTCCGTCACCCTCTGCAAGTCTCTGCGCAATTTGGGTGATGCTCATGTCTCGTCCCAAAGTATAATCGCCCGCTTGTATTTTTTGTCCAAAACCCGCAAAATCAGCATAGTACTTAAATACAGAACGATTGCGTATCAGATTTTGGGCTTTGAGATTTGTCGCAACGCGTGTGAGGCTGTCACCTGAATTTACAACGAATTTGATCTCAGAAGGGTCTTTGGAATCAACGGGATCTATATAAGTTTCACTAATTTTCCCCCATCCATACGACACCAGCCCAAACATCACAATAAGTGCACAAACACCTATCAGCAAAGGTCTGATGATGTGCCATATCCAGGAATACCAATACAGACCATATTCACGTTCTTTGTGAAGACTGTCTATTGTATAATTTTTATCACGATTTGTTTTTGACAAGATCTGACCTCATTGAATACCGGGAAAATCCATACTTAAACCTGCTGCTTTTGTGAGGATTGAAAATATATCTGCCATAATTTGCTGTAACCGCATTTCCGCCATAAGAAAGGCTGAGGTATCGGTTCCGCCATAAAGCAAAGAAGAGATTTGTGAAAATCGATTCATTTCATCTGACGGCAAACTCGAATGGTTCAGTGTTGACATTTGCAGCATCATTTGCAAGCGCCTGTATTCTTTTAACAGTGCTTTGGTGGTTTCGTTTTCTTCTACAATCTCTTTGAGTCTGCGGTACTCACGGCATTCATCACTCTGCTCTATTTCACGCGCCAAAGCATGCGCACCATCATAGTTCATACCAACACCTTTTCTCATAAAAAATAGGGGCTTTTCAGCCCCATAATTATATCATAATCATCCAAGGTCAACAATCACAGGCAATATCATGGGATTGCGTTTAATTTTTTGATAAATGAATCGACGAAGCTCGTCTTTGATGCGATTTTTAATGCTCGGCCAATCATTTCCCTCTATGCGGTCATATGATTTGATGATATTGCGAACGACGTCACGTATACCTTCTATGATGTCTTCATTCTCTCGCACATATACAAATCCTCGTGAGATAACATCCGGTCCGGAAACAAGCTCACTGTTTGTCCTGTCAAAAGCCAGGGCAACAATAATCAAGCCATCCTGGGATAGAAGTTTACGGTCACGAAGGACAACATTGCCTACATCACCAATTCCAAGCCCATCAACCAAGATAGCACCTGTGGGGACAATGCCAGACAGCACAAGTGAATCTTTGTTCATTTCAATGACCTGCCCATTTTCAGGAAGGATGATGTTTTCCCTTGGTGTACCAAGACTTTCAGCTAATTCAGCATGTTGCCACAACATACGATACTCCCCGTGAACGGGTATAAAGTATTGCGGTTTGATTAAGGTATGCATCAATTTAAGTTCTTCCTGGAATGCGTGACCTGAAGCATGAACATCAGCCATGGCATCATAGATTACTTCTGCACCACAGCGATATAGCTGATTAATGACTCTTGAAACGTAAATTTCATTTCCTGGAATTGGCGAAGAGGACAAAATAATCTTATCAGAAGATTTTATTTGAATCTTTCGATGTTCCGAAAAAGCCATACGGGTTAATCCGCTCATGGGTTCACCCTGCGAACCGGTTGTAATCACCAGTACTTGCTCATCTCGATAGTTGGGTAAATCATCCATTTGTAATACAGAGTCCCGGGGAATTTCGAGCAGGCCCAATTCCATCGCTACTGTAGACACATTGATCATGCTGCGACCAATAAAACACACTTTGCGGCCATACTGTAATGCGCAGTTACAAACCTGCTGCACTCTGTTGACATTGCTGGCAAACATGGCGATGATGACCCTGCCACGTGCTGAACCAATTTGATCAGCGAATGTTTGCGCTACCTTGCGCTCTGACATCGTGTGACCGGGACGTTCAACATTTGTGCTTTCACACATTAATGCCAAAACACCACGTTCACCAACAGCTGCGAGTGTGCTTAAATCTGTTACATGTCCTTCTGACGGTGTATAGTCAATCTTAAAGTCGCCTGTGTGTACAATCGTTCCGGCAGGACTTGTAATCGCCAGACAGTAAGCACCGGCAATAGAGTGATTCACCCGAATAAACTGAACAGAAAAACATCCCAATTGTACACTTTGTCTTGGTTCAACCGTTACTAATTCAATTCCGCTGACACGGTGCTCTTTAAGCTTATTGTTAATCAAGGCCAGGGTCATCCGGGAACCAAATACCGGTGCGGGTACTTTAGATAAAACATAGGGGGTCGCGCCGATATGGTCTTCATGTCCATGGGTGAAGACATACCCCCGAAGCTTGTCTTTATTTGCCTCAAGATAGCTGATGTCCGGAATCACCAGGTCAATGCCCAGCATGTCTTCTTTAGGGAAAGTAGATCCGCAATCGATAACAATCATATCGCCATCGCATTCGATGGCGGTTATGTTTTTACCGATTTCATCAATTCCGCCTAATGGAATTATTTTTAATTTTGATTCGCTCAAATCAAGAACCTCCTCTTATTGTTATATATAGTATCAACCGATATCACGGCTGAAAAATTATGATTTTGAAAAACAATTAACACTTAGACTCGTTTTAGTTCAGCACAGAGAAAGCCGTCATCTTGTTCAATTTCAGGATTGACAGCGATTATTTTAGGCTGCCAGGCAGCTTTTGTACCCAGAAGATTGTCCGCTAATTTTAACCCTGCCACGCTTATGAGCAAACCTGTAAAGCTGCCAGCTATCATCCAAAAATCGTTTCCCTTAGAAAAATAATTTCCCAGAGCCAATCCAAATATAAATCCCAAAAATGGAATCAAATACATCATCATTGAAGCTTTAAGAATCTTGATATCTGGCATCTGAACGCTGATCCGATCGCCGGATTTTGCGTTCCCTCGCACAAACACTGTGGTCGTTTTCTGTTCGCGACCACAGCCACTGCAGCCGGCGCAGGCTGCTAACTGATCAAAGCAAACTACGATGCCTTGATTTTCCTCTCTAATTACCGTCCCTGTTCTAATCATATTGATCCTCTCATATCATATGAGTATCATAACACAGGCAAGAAGTATTGCCAATGTATGTTTTTATAGTAAAGATTGCCTGCAGGTGCAAACAGTATGCTGTCATTTTTCGTCAAAGAAGTATTGATATTTCGCCTGTAATCATATGATTAAAACTTACCGTGTCATTATTGCCTGCTCGACAATATCAAAACTGTCAATTGCCTCCAATAAAGAAACGCTCAGCCTGCGCTGAACGTTTCTTTTAGAGACCGGCGACGACCTACTCTCCCGGGCAGTTACCCACCAAGTACCATCGGCGCTGAAGGGCTTAACTTCTGTGTTCGGTATGGATACAG
>JAAZEI010000118.1 GCA_012512355.1 Clostridiales bacterium
GCCTATTATATTGGCCGCCAGCTCGAGCTGGCTTCTGAGCCGGCTGAGGCAGAGCGGGGCGACCTTGCCCTGCGCTTTGCCAATGAACGCAGCGTTGAATATGGCGGCAAGAAATATACCTACAACCCCACGTTAACCAGCATTTTACTGCTGGGCACAGATAAGGAAGAGACTGCCCAGGCTAGCCCCGGCTTCAGAAGCGGCGGGCAGGCTGACTTTTTGATGCTGCTGGTGCTCGATGCCCAGCACAAGACGGTATCACGCATTCAGATTGACCGCGACACCATGACCCAGCTGACCGTGCTTGGCGTGCTGGGCAATGTCACCGGCACCAGGATGGCGCAGATATCTTTGGCGCACGGCTTTGGTGATGGGGGACATGAGAGCAGCAAGCTCACCGCCCAGGCCGTCAAAAATCTGCTGGGCGATATCGATATCAATCTCTACGCTTCCCTGAACCTGGATGCCATTTCTACCCTCAATGATTGGCTGGGCGGTGTCACCGTCACCATCGGGGATGATTTCTCACAGGTAGACTCTGCCATGGTCAAGGGCAGCACCATCAGGCTCCTGGGCCCCCAGGCGGAGTATTTTGTCAGATCGCGCATGAGTGTAGGCGATGGCTCCAATGCCCAGCGCATGATCAGGCAGCGGCAGTACCTGGCCGGGGCGAGCGACCTGATGCAGCAGCGCATCAAACAAAATAAGAACGCTGCCGGTGAATTGTTTGATTTGCTGTCGGGCCAAATGGTCACCAACATGTCCCGGGGCCGCATGATCAATGAACTGGATCGTGGTTTTTCCTACAAAATGGGTAACATCTTATCACTGGAAGGCGAGCACACCCAGGGCGCGGACGGTTTTACAGAGTTTTATGCGGATGCTGGCGCGCTGACAAAGTTGGTTTTGGACATATTTTATCTGCCTGTTGAATAAATGATAGCTTTAGGGTATAGTTAAACAGCCCAAAGGCTTTTAATATACAGTCGTATGGGTTATAATACTAGAAATACCTAACCGGACAACATGAGGAGGATACTGAAATGAATGGTAAAAGAAAAATGTGGGCATTGCTGTTGGCAGCAGTTCTTTGCTTGAATACAGCCGCGGCATTCGCGACACCCAGCAAAACTGTGCTGGATATGGTGACCATTGGTGAATACACCACGTCCAACAATGTTGTGCCGCAAGCGGGCTTCATCATCTACCAGACCGAACCAACTGCGCCATGGATGCAGGATCTGACAGACATCCAGAGCCAGGTAAATACAGGTAAGGCTGCGATTAACTTCTTCACAGACGAATTGCAGGCAGACGCCGCAAAATTGCTGCCCGAGAATACGGACCTTCAAAAGCTTCAGATGAACGAGTTTATCCCCATCAGCGCGCTCAACTATGAAGAGGCTTACGGCGATATCACTGCCGGCTTCGTATTCCCCACCTTCTACCCCGCAGGCCAGCCCCTTGTTGCCCTGGCAGCTGTATACACCCTGGTCAATGCTGTCA
>JAAZEI010000119.1 GCA_012512355.1 Clostridiales bacterium
ACAAAGCCAGCTGTGGATCTTCTGAACAAAGGCCTGGTGGAGACCATTGTGGATGCGCAGGATTTTGATATTGATTCTGTAAAGTCCGTGCAGACCAACCCCAGGCACTTTGAAATCTCTACCTCTCAGTACGCCAGCCCTGCTAATAAGGGTGCTTTTGTCAACAAACTTGATTTTGTCATCCTGGCAGCGCTGGAAGTGGATACGGATTTTAATGTAAATGTCATCACAGGCTCAGACGGCATTTTACGCGGCGCGCCCGGCGGGCACCCCGACGCATCAGCCGGAGCAAAATGCACCATCATTGTTACACCTTTGGTTCGTGGCCGAATGGCAACGATCTGTGAGCGCGTGGTGACAGTCACCACGCCAGGTGAGTGCGTCGACGTGGTGGTAACGGATTATGGTGTTGCCATTAACCCACAAAGGCCCGACTTGGCGGAGGCGCTAAAAGATACCGGCCTGCCTCTTCGCAGTATTGAAGAGCTAAGAGATGAAGCATATCGAATCGTTGGGGTACCCGACGAGCTTCAGTTTGAAGAACGTGTTGTTGCCATCATGGAAGCGCGCGACGGCACTATTTTGGATGTTGTACGACAGATTAAACCATTCTCTTTTTAGGATGAGGGTTAATCAATGAAGTTACTTTCAAAAGGCGCCTACCTTATAGATAACCATCGGATTTTGGAAAGTCATCTTGCAGAGCATCAGCAAGAGACAGCTAATTTTAATGTCTCTGACGCGAAAAAGGGCACCATTTCCTATAAAATCTTGTCAGAGCACAGCCCAGAAGCCCGGGGAGATCATCTTAATATTGTCTTTGATAGCCTGACTTCACATGATATCACCTATGTCGGTATCATTCAGACAGCCAGGGCAAGCGGAATGACGCATTTCCCTGTGCCTTATGTGATGACCAACTGTCACAACAGCCTGTGTGCTGTGGGCGGTACCATCAATGAGGATGACCACGTTTTCGCGCTGAGCGCAGCCAGAAAATACGGCGGCATCTTTGTGCCGGCAAACATCGCTGTCATCCATAACTATAATCGTGAGATGATGGCAGGCGGCGGCAGGATGATCCTTGGCTCAGACAGTCACACGCGCTATGGCGCCCTGGGCACCATGGGCATAGGCGAGGGCGGGGGAGAGCTGGTCAAACAGCTGCTCTCGCGAACCTATGATATTGAAATGCCTGAAATTGTGGGTGTATATCTCAAAGGCGCGCCAAGGCATGGAACGGGTCCCCAGGATGTTGCCCTGGCGCTTTGCAAAGCAGTTTTTAAAGAAGGCTTTGTCAAAAATCGGGTTCTTGAATTTGTCGGAGATGGCATAGAGAACTTATCCGTTGATTATCGCAATGGCATTGATGTCATGACAACTGAAACAGCCTGCCTCACTTCCATCTGGGCGACTGATGACAAGGTGAGAGAGTATTACTACCTTCATAACAGACCAGACAGTTATAAGCGTTTGCAGCCGGATGCAGTAGCCTACTATGATCGCATGATAGAAATCGACTTGTCAGATATAAAGCCCATGATTGCACTACCTTTTCATCCCAGCAATGCAATGACCATTGAGCAATTCAAAGAGAACGCGGCTGATGTTGTAAAAGAGATTCAGGAAGATGCAGCCAGGCAATTTGGGAAAGCCGCCAATATCGATTTGATGCGCAATATATCTGGGAATAGTTATCATGTAGATCAGGGCATCATCGCAGGGTGCTCGGGCGGGAGCTACGAAAACATTGCTATAGCTGCCAATATCCTAAAAGGCGCAAGCACGGGCAGCAATCAGTTTTCGCTGAGCGTATACCCCGGAAGCCAAGCTATTTACCTGGATTTGCTGCGTTCAGGCGCTGGCGAAAGCCTGATGAGTGCCGGAGCTGTTTTGCGCGAAGCGTTTTGCGGACCTTGTTTTGGTGCCGGAGATACACCCTCTCACGGAGCTTTCAGTATACGCCATACCACAAGAAATTTTGCCAACAGGGAAGGTTCAAAGCCTGGCGAGGGGCAGCTATCTTACGTTGCGCTGATGGATGCGCGCAGCATTGCTGCAACTGCCATGCACGGCGGTTTATTGACTGGAGCTGATGAAATAGCGTATGATAGCAAGTATCTGCCTTATCATTTTGACGGCAGTATCTATCAAAAACGTGTCTTTATCCAGAGGGAGCCGGATGAATCTCAGCCGCTTATTCTGGGGCCCAATATCAAAGACTGGCCTCCGCTTCCAAGATTAAAAGATCACTTACTCGTTAAGGTGGTATCTTCTATTACTGATTTGGTAACCACGACAGATGAACTGATTCCCTCGGGCGAGACGTCTTCTTACCGGTCCAATCCTTTGAAGCTGGCAGAGTTTACGCTCAGCCGCAGAGACCCCGGTTATGTGGCCAGAGCAAAAGCGGTGAACCAAAATCGACTGGATTGGGGAAAGGGGATTCAGCCTGATGATGTACAGGCTTTGCTTGAATGTATTGAACAAATTACAGGTCATTATTATCCGCCTCAGAACATCAGCTATGGCAGTGCGATATTCGCTAAAAAACCTGGCGATGGCTCAGCGCGCGAACAGGCGGCCAGCAGTCAGCGGGTGCTGGGCGGGGTAGCCAATTTTGCCAATGAGTATGCCACCAAGAGATATCGTTCAAATCTTATCAACTGGGGGTTGATGCCTTTTGAATCAACAGGAGACATCCAGGAAGGTAGTTTTGTCTTCATTCCCTTTATCCAAAAGGCATTGCGGTACAATGATATCCAAAAGCTGAAATCCTATCTTTTTTCTGAAGGAAAGTTGAGTGAAACTTCTCTATCTTTAGGGAAACTAACCCCAGAAGAACGGCTGATATTATTGGCAGGCTGCCTGATCAATCATTATAAAGACGCGTGATAGGTAAAAGGCTGATTCCCTGTCCTGCCAGTGCTTTTTATGGTAAAATGTAATGAATTTAAGAGAAAAGAGGAGATGGCATTGGGTTACGACACACCCTGGTATATGGTAGTTATCCTGGGCATGGGCATTGTATTTGTAGGCCTGGGCCTTTTGATTTTGCTTTGTTCAGCGATAAGATTGCTTTTTTCAGAAAAGAAAAGCGATGTGCTTGCGGAACTTTATTTTGATGAAACGTCAAATGAAGAAATTCCCAACAAGAAAAAACTGATTGCCGCGATCACTGCGGTTATAGCAGAGGCAGAAGGAAAAGATATTCGTGCCCTGCGCGTTGTTTCATTTAAAAGGAGGAGGTTTTCATGAAGAAATATAGAGTAGTTGTTGATGGCACAGAATATGAGATCGGTATTGAGGCGATGGATTCAGCTGAACTGGCTTCCAATACTGGAAGCAAGACTGAACCTGGAAAGGATATTTCCCAAAAGCCCTCAGTCGCGGAATCAAAACATCAGACCGCAGGGGAGGCCATTCGCAGCCCCATGCCCGGGAATATTCTCTCAGTTGTTGTAGAAAGCGGCAGCGCCGTGAAAAAAGGTCAGGTCTTGATGATTCTCGAAGCCATGAAAATGGAAAATGAAATCATCGCTCCCCGCGATGGCGTCGTCGCCTCAGTTAATGTGCAAAGCGGTATGGCTGTGGAAACAGGCAGCGTTTTGTGTGTTCTTCAGTAGGGTAGATGCATGGATACAATTTTAGAGTTTTCCAGACAAACGGGCTTTTATTATTTATTGAGTGACTGGAAGAGCCTGGTGATGATACTTGTTTCCTGCCTCCTGCTGTGGCTCGCTATCCGCAAAAAATTTGAACCATTATTGTTATTGCCCATAGCCATTGGCATGCTGTTAACCAATCTCCCCGGGGCTGGCATCTATCATGCTGAGTTGTTCGCAGGCGGCAAAGTCGATTGGCTTACCTTTTCTCAGGGGGCCGGTCTCCTTGATTATCTGTACTTGGGCGTAAAGCTTGGTATCTATCCCTGCTTGATTTTTATTGGGGTAGGGGCAATGACTGATTTTGGCCCCCTGCTTGCAAACCCAAAAAGCCTGCTCCTTGGCGCTGCGGCGCAGATTGGTATATTCATTACTTTCACTGGTGCTGTGCTGCTGTTTGGGTTTACCCCAGCGCAGAGCGCTGCGATTGGTATCGTTGGAGGAGCTGACGGCCCAACCGCTATATTTGTGTCAACTCTTCTGGCACCTGAATTGCTTGGACCCATTGCTATAGCCGCCTATTCTTACATGGCGCTGGTTCCTGTTATTCAGCCGCCCATTATGCGCGCATTAACCACGCCGGCTGAGCGTGCTATCCAAATGAAAGAACTTCGTGTCGTCTCCAAACGCGAAAAAATTATATTCCCCATTGCTGTCACCATCTTTGTCAGCCTGCTGGTGCCTTCAGCAGCCGTGCTCATTGGCAGCCTCATGTTTGGTAACCTGCTGAAGGAAAGCGGCGTGACTGAGCGATTGAGCAAAACAGCACAAAATGAATTGATGAACATCACGACCATATTCCTTGGTCTGTCCGTAGGCGCTACAGCAACCGGTGACATCTTTCTATCCTGGTCCACGATTAAAATTCTATTATTGGGTGTTCTTGCCTTCTCCATCGGTTCAGCAGGCGGCGTTTTGCTTGCGAAGTTCATGAACCTCTTCCTCAAAGATAAAATCAACCCACTCATTGGGTCTGCAGGTGTTTCTGCGGTCCCCATGGCAGCCAGGGTTTCTCAGGTTGAAGGTCAGAAGGCTTCACCCGGCAACTATCTGTTAATGCACGCCATGGGCCCCAATGTGGCCGGCGTGATTGGTTCAGCCATCGCAGCGGGAGTCCTGATAGCGCTGTTTGGCTAAGGAGGTAAACTTATATGAGTAATAAAAAGCTAATGATTACAGAAACGATTCTTCGCGATGCCCACCAGTCTCTGGCGGCCACCCGTATGCGTACCGATGAGATGCTGCCTGCAGCCGCTTTATTGGACAGTATCGGGTATTGGTCAATTGAATGCTGGGGCGGAGCAACCTTTGATACCTGTCTGAGGTATCTTAATGAAGATCCCTGGGAGCGCTTGCGCACGCTGCGCAAGGCGATGCCAAACTCCAAGCTTCAGATGCTGCTTCGAGGACAAAACCTTCTGGGTTATAAACATTATGCAGATGATGTCGTGGATGAATTTGTCCGTCTGACCATTAAAAACGGTATTGATGTTATTCGGGTATTTGATGCGCTTAATGATATGCGCAACCTCGAAACCGCCATCCGCAGCATCAAAAAATACAAGGGAATTTGTGAGGCTGCCATCTGTTATACCACCAGCCCAGTTCATGACGAGGCCTACTTTGTCGACCTAGCGTCCCAGCTTCAGGAAGTTGGCGCAGATACAATCTGTATTAAGGATATGGCTGGCCTTTTGCTGCCGCAGGCAGCGGTGAGCCTTGTTAAAGAGCTCAAGAAAAATATTCGTATTCCTATCCACTTACACACTCACAACACTGCGGGAATCGGCACCCTTACCTACATAGATGGCGCACGTGCCGGTGCAGATATTGTGGACTGCGCCCTTTCCCCCCTTGGCAGCGGCACCTCACAGCCCGCGACCGAGTCTATTGTAGCAGCACTTCAGGGAACTGAAAACGATACCGGGCTGGATCTTAAAAAATTGACCGAAACCGCAACATATTTTCTTAAAGTGGCAAACCGGCTTGAAACTGATGGGTTTTACGTCCCAGGTCAAGTTTTGCGCACAGATGTGAACGCGCTGCTTTACCAGGTGCCGGGCGGCATGCTTTCTAACCTTTTATCACAGTTGAAAAGCGCCAATGCTTTGGATAAATATCAGGAAGTTTTGGCAGAGGTTCCCGCTGTGCGCGCAGATTTTGGCTACCCGCCGCTTGTGACGCCTACCAGTCAAATCGTTGGCACACAGGCAGTGCTAAATGTTTTGCAGGGTGAGAGATATCGTTCTTTCACCAAAGAGTCAAAAGCTTTGCTTCGCGGCGAATACGGAAAACTGCCCGGCCCTGTCAACGCTGAAATTTCTAAGCTCGCGCTGGGAGATGACGAAATAATCACCGTGAGACCAGCTGATCTGATAGCGCCAGAGCTTGATAAGATCAGAACCGAATGTAAGGATTTTGCTAAAAGCGAAGAGGATGTTCTCAGTTATGCCATGTTTCCTCAAATCGCGGAGAAGTTTTTGCGTGCTCGCAATGCTCCTGCCCCTGTCATGCCGATTAAGACTGACTCTGAAGATGAAATACGTGTTCTCTATGTACAGGACAGGTCTTAGGACAAAAAACCGGACAATACTATGCTCAAAGCAGCAATGATACATATTCTGCAGCTATAATCCTTTATCAACAAATATACCCTGATGTTCAAAGCTGAACATCAGGGTATATTTTAAAAAAGGAGGTAAAACCGTTTGAAAAAGAAAACTCTGGCAGCGGTATTGGCTTTATTAGTCTTTTTTGGGTCCGGCATGAGCATCCAGGTATCTGCCGAGCTTTATCAGCCTGCAGACAAATCACAAGCGATTCAATGGGCCATCGATATGTTCATGATAGCAGGGTTTCGGCCTGAATATGGGGATGATGCACGTGATTATATGGTCCGATGGGAAAATCCTATCAGGATCTTTATATCGGGTGACTACACTGATGAAGACAAAGCAGCCCTTGAAAAGATTGTGCAGCAGCTTAATGAGCGAGTTCTCTGGCTGCCTGATGTAAGTATGGCTAAAAAGGTAAAACTGGCGAATGTCACCATAACGATGGCCAAACTAGAGGAACTAATCGACTACGAATCCAATTATTTAGCCGGTAATTGGGGATGGTTCTCCTATTGGTACGATGATTATAAAATTAATCGCGCTAACATCGTCATCGCGTCGGATGTTACATCGCAAAGAGAACGCAATCACCTTATCCTGGAAGAACTAATCGGCGCTCTGGGGCTGGCCAACGACATCACCGAATTCTCAGATAGCATTATTACCCAGGAATGGACGACAGTTCAGCAGCTTAATTCACTGGATTGGTATATGCTTAACATGCTTTACGATTCTTCAATGCATCCTGGGATGACCAAGAAAGAAGCGAAAAAAATCCTTACAGGGAAATAGTCATAATTTTTGGTGAAGAAAGAGGCGTGTTCACGCCTCTTTCTCATATAATTTATTATTTCTTTGGCACTGCTTCTGAGACCCCAATACCAATGATATCCGGCTGGCTGCGGGTTTTGTG
>JAAZEI010000120.1 GCA_012512355.1 Clostridiales bacterium
CACTTTGCCCCGCTTGACGCAGTGCGTTATTTTGAATGGATCAGCCGCGGTTTATCAAAAGAAGGAATACTAAAATATATAGGGGAAGTCCAGTCTATTTTCCGCTGGCAAAGAGACTATTCAGATAGAATAGCGCAAGTTGCCAGAGAAGAAGACTGTGACTGTCTGCCGCTGAGAGATACTTTCGTTAATTATAAAGGCTCTGACGATTTGATGTGTGTTGATGGAATACATCCAAGTGAAAAGGGACACATTCTAATGGCAGAGAAAGCAATTGATGAGTTGCTTAGATTAAATTTGGGCTTGGAGGAACAGCCGCCAGCCCTTGCCTAAAACACATCATGATTATTGAAAGCGGCGGCCCTCTGCCGGCAGGGAGGCCGCCATTTCTCTGCGCCTTTTGCGAACATAATAATAAAATATCAGGTTGATGAGACTGCCTGAAATGATAAGGAGAAGTGGCAGGAGCTTGAGCATTTCCCACAAACTGCGCGAAAAGAAAACCCTGGCATCAAAGCTTGACCAAATCAACAATAAACTAATGGGAATGCTGGCATAGCCAATTCTCGGCCTTCCTCTGAAAAAGAAGACGAATAAAGCAAATATTACATAAACTAACAAAAAGAGCGGTAGCTTGAGTGCTTCATAATAATGGTATTTAAATAGGACATCAAAGAGGCTTGCATTTAAATCTCTGGACATCAGAAAAACGGTGTAAGTACTTTTACTCAGTGTGTCGTATCGAACAGACAGTTCGTATCCAGCCCAAACAAATAAGAGCAGCGCGCCCCAAAATAGCATTCTATTGCCTGCTTCGCGCAGTTTATTCAAAAGCAACTCCTCCTTGTTTGGGGCAATTCATCACAATGTCAGTTTACGAAGTCAGATAGAATTTGTCAATTTATATTCCTTAAAAGCTATTGCTGTTGATTTATAAATTGCTATAAGCTGCTTTGGATTCATAAAAAGAGTCCGTCTGAATAATCAACCGAACTCATGTCTGACTTTTTTGATCTTTATGTTTTCTTCTTCCTGGCTTGACCCAGATAAGCGTCTCTTACAGCTTGATTGTTCAGGAGATCCTCACCGGTTCCTTGCATCGTGATGCGGCCTGTTTCCATGACATAGCCTCTGTCAGCAGCTCGCAGGGCGGCATTGGCATTTTGTTCAATCAACAGGATGGTCATGCCTTCTTTGGCCAACTGTTTGATGATTTCAAAAATATCTCGGACCACCAGCGGAGCCAGGCCCAAGGAGGGTTCATCCATCATCAGCAGTTTTGGTTTGGCCATCAATGCACGTCCGACGGCCAGCATCTGCTGTTCGCCTCCTGACAGAGTTCCCGCCATTTGCCAATGACGTTCCTTCAGGCGGGGAAAGGAGCTGTAGGCATATTCCATGCTCTTTGTCACCTCTGTGTGGTCTTTGATGAGGTACGCTCCGATTTTAAGGTTCTCTTCAACCGTAAGGTTAGGGAAAATACGGCGGCCTTCGGGTACTTGAACGAGTCCTCTGGCAACAATCTGCTGAGTATTTAGCTTGGTGATATTCTCCCCGTCAAAGCTGATGGTGCCGGCCTTGAGCGGGACTAGGCCGCTGATGCTGCGCAGAGTGCTTGACTTCCCAGCACCATTGGCGCCGATGAGTGTTACGATCTCGTTTCTTTGGACTTCAAAACTGATGCCGCGCAAAGCTTGAATACCGCCGTAATGAACCTGCAAATTTTGGATTTTTAGCATGCTCATTGCTCATCCACCCCCAAATATGCTGCAATTACATCTGGATTATCTTGTATCTGTCCAGGTGTCCCATGGGCAATCAGCTTGCCAAAGTCAATGACATAAATGCGATCTGATATATCCATCACCAAATCCATATGGTGCTCTATTAAAAAGACGCTCAGGTTAAATTTCTGTTTGATGCTGACTATGAATTGGGCCAGATCGTCTGATTCCTGTGGGTTCATACCCGCGGCAGGTTCATCCAGCAAAAGCAGCTTGGGTTTTGTAGCCAGCGCCCTTGCAATCTCAAGCCGACGCTGTTTTCCATAGGGAAGGCTGGTTGCTATTTCATTTTTTAAATCTTCAAGTCCGACGACTCTCAGCATCTCCAAGGCGAGTTCGCGCAGCTTTCTCTCTTCTTTGTAGTTGAGATGCAAAGCCGCAGTCAGCAAATTGCTGGTCCGGTGCAGATGTGTTGCAATCAGAACATTTTCAAAGACAGTTTGTGTCTTGAACAGCCGAATATTCTGAAAGGTTCTCGCCAAGCCTAATTTAGTAATTTTATCAGGTGTTGGTTCAACTGTTTCTTTGTATATCCCTGCATCCTGACCGGCATATAAAGCAGCCATCTTTCCTTGGGGGTGATTTGATACGATGACGCTGTTGCGATAAAGCACCTGACCGTTGGTTGGCTTGTATACTCCGGTTACGCAATTAAATGCTGTTGTCTTTCCCGCGCCATTTGGACCGATCAGAGCAACTATTTCACCGCTGTCAACATACATGCTCAGGTTATCGACTGCGACTACTCCGCCAAACTGCATGGTGATGTTCTTCAGTTCCAGTTCGTGATTAGTCATGTTCCTTCCCCCCTTTTTTGACGCGAGGGGCAAACAGTTTCTTTAAAGTAAACTCTTTATCACCCATAATACCTCGGCGGTAGAACAATACCATGATCATGATCACGATTGAGAAGACTACCATTCGAAAACCGCTGCGCAGCAGCGGCACTTGAAAGCCGCCGATGATCAAGTCATTATCGAGGAATCGCAGCCACCATTCGCTGGCGGCAACAAACAAGAAGCTTGTCATGACAGAGCCTGTGATTGAGCCCATACCGCCAATGACGACAATAAGTAAAATTTCATAGGTCATGGAGGCTTTGAAGGCACTCGCCTGTACAGTCGTCTGGTACATGGCAAGCAGAGCACCACCAACACCTGCAAAGAACGAACTGATGACAAAACTCATTTGCTTGTGGCGAAATAAGTTGATTCCCATGGCTTCAGCGGCCACCTCATCATCTCTGATTGCCTTAAAGCTGCGGCCATAAGTAGAATTAATCACCAGCGCAATGAGCATGATGGAAACACCTGCAACAATAAACGGAAACAATGCTGTATTAAAAGTCGTAAAGCGGCGCAGGAGGTTTGAGCCGTTTGTAATGGGGCCCAGACCATCATATTGGAAAATCGCCCGGATAATTTCTGCGAAACCCAGGGTGGCAATGGCAAGATAATCACTCTTTAAACGTAAAACGGGCAGTCCTATTAAAAAAGCGAAGAAGGCAGCTGCTATTCCGGCTAATACTATCGCGGGGACAGCAGGCATAGCAAACTGTATCAAACCGCCATCATAATACTGATAAACCTGGGCTCGGCTCGCTGGTGGTATGGTAAAGATTGCATAGGTATAGGCGCCTATGAGCATAAAGCCTGCCTGTCCCAAAGAGAACAAACCTGTAAACCCATTGAGCAGATTCATTGAAACGGCAATCAAGGCGTATATAACACCCTTTTTAAGGACTGTCATCAGCATAGAGTTGCTGCCGATCGTATTTTCAGCGATATAGACGCCGGCATATAATGCCACAACCAAAACAAAGTATACACTTGGCAATTTTAATCTGCCGTTTTTATCAAAAGCAGACAGCAAAATTGCAATTCCGATGGCAAATATCAAAATGCTAATAGCATTGGCGGAAGGTCCGTTTTTATAAATAAACAAGTCCGCAGCATTCTGGCCGCCTAAATCAAGTTTTTGGGAAAAAGTCTCTGTATAGCGGTCGAGGTTGCGTAAAATTTTGTTTCGGTCGTTTTCCAGAATCGATTCTTGAACTCTTCCCAGAGCTTTTTGCATTTTAGCGTCAGAATCGGCTAGATTTTGTGTATCCATTCGCAATAGAAGCTCATCAAGCCCATCCTGAGAACCAGAACTGTAAATGATCAGGCCGACGGCGCAGATGATAAGCAGGATGCTGATGATTATTTTGTTTGTTTTCATCTTCTTCACCTATACCTTTTCATTTGCAGCTTCGCCAAACAGCCCCGTGGGTTTGAATATGAGAACAATAATCAGCAAAGCAAAGGTAAAGGCATCCGAGAAGGTGGTCAGTCCCACTGCTTTGAGAATGTTTTCTGCAATGCCAATGATAAAAGCTCCGATTACTGCGCCTGGAATAGAACCTATGCCGCCAAAAACAGCAGCTACGAAAGCTTTGAGGCCAGGCATAGCACCAACAGTCGGTGTAACGGCAGTATAATTTGTAAAATAAAGAATAGAACCGATGGCTGCCAAAAAACTGCCGATGATAAAGGTGACGGAGATGACCTGGTCGATTTTTATTCCCATGAGTTTGGCGGTTTCAAAATCCTTGCTGACTGCGCGCATGGCCATGCCAATTTTTGTGTGTTTGATGAGCCTTACCAGCAAAAACACGAGCAGCAGCGTGAGAAAAGGTGTGATGATGGTGACCATTTTGGTGGTGGCGTTAAAAATGGTGACGGAACTTGAAATAAAGGGAATGGTGGGGTATTGTTTTGCCAGCCCGCCCGTTACATACCACATCATATTTTGCAGAAGATAACTGACGCCAATGGCTGATATCATGATGGACATCCGGGGAGCATCACGCAGAGGCTTGTAGGCAATTCTCTCAATGGCATAGCCAAGAAATACAGTTATGATAACTGTCATGGGTAGAGAAATATAAAGGGGCATGGTTGCGCTCAAATAAACCATTACAAAACCCGATACAGTAAATATATCACCATGCGCGAAGTTGATGAGTCTGAGTATGCCATAAACCATCGTATAGCCAATGGCAATCAGTGCATACTGCCCACCCACGGAGATCCCGCCGAGTATATAAGGGAGGTTGGTATGGAAAAAGTCAAGCATGAATGTTCCTTTCCATTGATGCATTATGATGGCTGAGAGTTTTTATTAAATAATCAGTGCCTG
>JAAZEI010000121.1 GCA_012512355.1 Clostridiales bacterium
ATCTCCTGAATCGACCGGGGGTTGAATACCTGCATATGGGGCATCTGGCGCATGAAGTTGGCGCCATATACACCATGGTGGGTCGCGCCATCCTCCCCGCCCATCGCCGCCCTGTCAACCAAAAACAGCACCGGCAGCTTTTGCAGGCAGACATCCACCATCAATTGATCGTAGGTCCTCTGCATAAAGGTATCGTAGATGGCCACCACCGGACGCATGCCCGAGGCCGCGAAGCCAGCCGCCATGGTGACAGCATGCTCCTCGGCGATGCCCACATCAAACAGCCGTTTGGGATAGGCTTTTTGGAAAGGGCCAAGGCCAGTCGAGTCCGCCATGGCGGCTGTGATGGCTACAATGCGCTCATCTTTTTGGGCAAGGTCAACCAGCAGCTTGCCGGCTGCCGCTCCAAAGCTCCTGGCGGATGATTTGTTTTTTGGGCTGCCATCCTGCGGATCAAAGGCCGGCATGCCATGCGCGCGGCTTGGGTCTGACTCGGCCACCGCGTAGCCCTTGCCCTTGGTGGTCACCACATGCAAGAGGACGGGCTGCGACAGCCGCTTGGCCCGCTTCAAAAAGCGCTCCAGTCCCGGCTCGTCATGCCCATCAACGGGACCTAAATAGCGAAAACCAAAACCATCAAAAAACTTGTCTTTGATGAAAATATTCCGGATATGATTTTTGATGCGCTGCATCCCCCGATGAAGGGGTTTGCCCACCAAAGGCAGCCTGAGAATGCCCTCCGCCACCATCTTTTTGGCCGTCAGCCAGCCTTTGCTGGTGCGCATATAGGTAAGGTAGCCAGATACCGCGCCCACATTGGGTGCTATGCTCATCCCATTATCATTGAGAATGGCAATCAAAGGGGTGCGGCTGCAGCCAGCATCATTGAGGGCTTCATAACACATGCCGCCCGTCAAGGCACCATCCCCCACCACCACCACCACATGATGGTTTTCACCCTTGAGGTCGCGGGCGCGCGCCATGCCCAGCGCAGCCGACAGCGCTGTGGAGGCGTGGCCCGTGCCAAAAGCATCGTGGGGCGACTCCTCGCGCTTGGGAAAGCCTGAAATACCGCCGTATTGGCGCAAACCCTTCATTTGTTTGCCCCTACCCGTCAGTATCTTGTGGGCGTAGCACTGATGTCCCACGTCAAAAACAATTTTATCCTGGGGGCTGTCAAACACCCTGTGCAATGCCAGGGTCAGCTCGACCACGCCCAGGTTACTCGCCAGGTGGCCGCCGGTCTGCGAAACCGCATCAATAATTTGCTCCCGCAATTGGGGGATTAACTCCTCCACTTCCCGGGGGCTGCACTGCTTCAGTTTCTTGGGGGACCACATTTGCTGGAAATCCATCCGTTTCTCCTTTGGAAAGTACTATGCGATAGTATACCACGCCAAGGGCAGGATGAACAAAAAATGCGCGTGTCTTGACTCAGCCCATCATTTCACAGCGCGCCGCTTCAGGTGTGGCATCCCCCTAGTCCCAGACCATGAATCATAGGAATATAAGTCGAAGCCCGCTCAATCTTTTTTCATTATCCCGCTGAAGTTTTCTATGTTGATTGGCAGGCTTGAGTGTTCGTGTACAATTTTGAACATACCATTGCTGTTTTTAATCACCCAGGTCCATCTGTTGCTGATGCTCCGGAGCACCTCATCCTCTTCACTCAAACCATAAAACTTCAGTTCGCCTACCCATACGGTTTGATCCTGAGATTCAAAGGTATACCCTTGGGTGAATTCTACCCTGACCTTTTCACCCCCCAGAGAATCAAACCACCCGGTGACCATGTTTCTGAATCCGCCGATATCATAGCGCCATTCATTCCAGGTATCATAAACACAGACATTGCTGTCATAGAGGGACAGCAAACCTTCTGCATCCTTGTTATAAACTGCAGTCGCGTACTGCTTGAGGATCGTTTTATAGCTCATCACTTTTATCCTTTCATGTGCGGATTTTACCCAAATGCCTCTCCCCAGGATAAATTGCCAATGAGGCTGGGGCAGGCTGTCCTGTCATGCTATTATCCCCTCAAGGCTATGAATAAAACAAATCAAGAGCCGCGCATGTGACCGGTTCTTGATGTGCTGCATCGATTCAATAAAGCAAAACCCTTCAGCCTTTGACAGCACCGGAAGTCAAGCCCGAAATAATATATTTCTGCATGAACAGGGACAGGACGATGATGGGCAGGGTAATAAAG
>JAAZEI010000122.1 GCA_012512355.1 Clostridiales bacterium
CGACTTTATCACCCATCAGAACCGTGATGAGGCGATCAGCCTCAGCACCATCCTCCAAGGTAACCTGGGTCAGCTTTCGGCTGGCAGGGTTCATTGTAGTTTCCCACAGCTGTTCCGGGTTCATTTCACCCAGACCTTTGTAGCGCTGGATAGTGTAGTTCCTTAGGCCTTCTGTCAGCTTCTTGAGCTCTTTATCATCATAAGCATACATTGAAGCGCTGCTCGTTTTCACTTGATATAAAGGGGGCATGCCAATGTAGACATGACCGCGTGAAATCAATTCACGCATATAACGGAAGAAAAATGTCAGCAAAATAGCCCTGATATGCGCGCCGTCCTGATCGGCATCAGACAGGATGATGACTTTATGATATTTAAGGTTATCAAGTGAGAAATCTTCATCGATATTGGTGCCAAGAGCTGTGATGATTGAGCGGTATTCTTCATTGTTGAGAACTTGATCGATTCGCTTTTTTTCCACATTGAGCGGTTTTCCGCGAAGTGGAAGAATCGCCTGAAAACGCCTGTCTCGCCCTTGTTTTGCACTGCCTCCAGCTGAATCTCCTTCAACAATTAATAGCTCATTTTCTTCAGGTTTCCTGCCGGTACAGCTGGATAATTTCCCAACCAGGGGTGCAGCTTCAAGTGCGTTCTTCTGACGGGCTACCTCTCTGGCTTTGCGGGAGGCTTCACGCACGCGGGCGGCTTTTACCGCTTTTTCAACGATAGCCTGCGCGATGTCCGCATTTTTTAAGTCTTCCAAAAACTCCTGTAATTTTTGACTGACCATAAACTCAACTGCAGGCCGAACTTCCGTATTGCCCAGCCTGCCTTTGGTCTGTCCTTCAAACTGCGGATTGCGTACTTTGATAGAAAGCAGAGCAGTCAGACCCTCACGATAGTCTTCACCGGACAGGCCCACATCCTTTTCTTTAAGAACACCGATTTTACGCGAATAATCATTAAAAGCTTTCGTCAAGGCAGCCCGGAAACCTGTTTCGTGCATCCCGCCTTCAGGTGTAGGAATATTATTGACATAGGAGTTTGTCGATTCTGTGTAAGCGTCTGTGTAGAGCATGGCTAGACTAAGCATGATATCATCACGCTGTGATTCAAACAGTATAGGTTTTTCAAACAACAGCGTTTTGTCTTTGCTTAAGTAACTGACATAATCAGCAATACCGCCTTCATAACAAAAAACGCGTGCTTCATTTGAGGGGGGAGAAGCGTTCTCATCTGTAAAAGTAATGTTTGCACCTTTATTGAGATAGGCCAATTCACGAAGCCTGCGGGCTATGGTGTCGCTGCTGAATTGCGTATCTTCAAAAATAGTTTCATCAGGCATAAAACGCACCAATGTTCCATGTTTGCGTGTATTGCTCTGTTTGTTAAGCGGCTCAACAATCTGACCGGCCTTCCACTTTTTGTCTTTGCTGTCCCATAATGTTTCGAAGCGTATCTGCCAATGCTCCCAATCACGGTAACTGTCAACTGTCATCCATTTTGATAAGGCGTTGACTACAGATGCGCCCACACCATGTAGGCCGCCTGTGTAGCCATAATTTTTATGATCAAACTTGCCGCCTGCGTGCAGTTTGGTATAGATGACTTCTACCCCGGAAATTCCCAGTATCGGATGTTTGTCTACCGGTACTCCACGGCCATTGTCCCACACGCTGCAGGAGCCATCTTTGTGAAGTGTCACGCAAACTTCGCTTGCATAGTCATTGGCAACTTCATCAATAGCATTATCAGCGATTTCCCACAGCAGATGATGTAAACCTTTTGAGCCGGTTGTACCAATGTACATTCCTGGACGCAGGCGTACAGCATCAAGGCCATCGAGTATTTGTAGGTTTTCTGCAGTATAATTTGTTGCCATTGTCTTCCTTTCACGAGTAAAAAATATGGTGGACGCCCATGACAAGCCAATTGTATATTTTAGACTGTTTGGCTGGCAGTTATGCCTCCAATATCAAATTATATCATAAGTACATCTCTTTTGGCAGGTATGATATACTCCATTTGCGGAGGAATGTGTAAGGATGAATCATAAAAAAACAAAAATATTATCTCTGATAATCCTGATTGTTTTAGGATTTGTTTTTTATTTTTCCACTGGGACAGTATTGCCGGCAGCAGATCCCGGAAAATTAATAGACAAGGTTTCACACATTCAGCCTGTTGAAAAGATTCAGACAGTTCCCGGCAACAAAGAAGAAGTGTTTGCTCATATCAAAGCCAGTGGCAAGCTGCCTGATTACTATATCACCAAAAGCGAAGCACGTGAGCTGGGATGGAATGGCGGTTCACTCGAAGCGTTTGCTCCCGGCAAGCTGATAGGCGGGGATTATTTTGGTAATTTCGAAAAGTTGCTGCCTGATAAAATCGGCAGAAAGTGGACAGAAGCTGATATTGATACCTTTGAAAAGAGTTCAAGGGGCGCAAAACGGATCGTTTTTTCAAGCGATGGGCTCATCTACTACTCAAATAATCATTATTCGAGTTTTACAAAATTAGGAGAGGCAGACTAAATGCGGCGCATTATTATAGATGGAGACGAGATTTATAGCAAAGAAAAACTCCATAGGATGATGAAGGAGGCTTTTAACCTACCGGATTATTATGGTAAAAATCTGGATGCGCTTCATGATTGTCTCACAGAGATTCCTGGTGCAGAACTGCAGCTGCGCAATGTTTCTAAAATGATTGAGTGGTTGGGTCATTATGGAGAGAGTTTTATAGCTGTGTTGGAAAAAATACAAGAAGAGCGAACGGATTTTCATTTTAAGCTGATATAGCTTTGTGAAACAACATAACTTGTTTGACGCCTTTGAAGGCAGGATGATATACTATATGTATTATTCAATAGCGAGAGGGGTATTAGCATGGCGGGTCATTCCAAGTGGGCCAACATTAAACATAAAAAGGGTAGGGCTGATGCGCAGCGTGGCAAGACTTTTACAAAGCTCGGGAGAGAGATAGCTTTAGCTGTCAAAGATGGCGGGAGCGATCCGGCGGTAAATGGAAAGCTGCGTGATGTTATCGCAAAGGCAAAATCAAACAATATGCCCAATGATAACATTACTCGCAGTATCAAGAAAGCTGCGGGGGAAATGGGTAATGTTATTTATGAGGAAATAACTTACGAAGGGTATGCAGCAGGAGGAGTGGCTGTTATCTGTGAAGTTGTTACTGATAACCGCAATCGTACAGCCTCGGATGTCCGTCATATTTTTGATAAGAATGGTGGCGTCCTTGGTCAGACCGGGTCTGTCACTTTCATGTTTGATCATAAAGGTGTATTGATAGTTGAACGCGATGCGAGCATTGAAGAAGACGAATTAATGATGCAGGCACTTGAAGCGGGCGCGGAAGATATGCTGGTATTTGATGATTCCTTTGAAATCCACACCGCGCCAAACGATTTTTCTGCAGTGAGAGAAACATTGGAAAATAATGGCCTGATCTTTGTTTCTGCGGAGCGCAGCAAACTCCCTCAAACTACTGTTGAAGTTGAAGATGAAGAGACTATGACAAAAATCATCAAACTTCTTGACATGCTCGATGACAATGATGACATCATGGAAGTTTATCATAATGCGGAGCTTCCTGACGAAGAAGAAGATGAAGAATAAATATTTGCTGTGAGTTCAATGAAACTAAAAATAAGCATAAAAACCGGGTATCTCCACTTTCACGAGATACCCGCTTTTTATTTTATCTACCTGACCCTTTTAGGCTCAACCTCGACATAAGGTGTCCAATCTTTTTGCGGAGGGTTGAGCATTGAAGCAGGCAAGACCCCGTCTTCTATTGCTACAAAGCCCATGTCAATGTTCAAGTTTCGACTTCCGCTTTGTATAATTAAATCGTCAACTGTTACAACAGATCCCTCAACCTCAGGCAGGATGCTGGCAACGAGGTGGAACTCACTTTGCTGTTTGGTGGTTTTAAGTTCTTTTGGCATGGTGACTTCCATCATGTACATACCTGGGTAAAGATCTGTAATTCTGTAGCGGCCATACGCGTCAGTCTGCGCGGAAGCCACTTCCTGACCATATTGGAACATTCGGATCTCTATACCTGGAACACCGGGCTCACCTGCATCCTGCATACCGTCATAATCAAGGTCCAGCCAGGCAAAGTCACCAATTTGAGCTAAAGTACATATCCCTATACCTTGATCCGATTTGTTTTCTGACATCAGCAAGATAAAGGGAGAAGAGATACCGATACTGTTAGCAATGAGTGAGCCATCCGAGGTAATGCGGCTGAATCGCGCCATCTCACTATCAATGTTGCGAACAAAGCGATATTCATCCGGAAGGTTTAAGGAAAGAAGGTATTCCCCTGGATAGAGTTGTGAGAATTGGTAGGTTCCATCAGTTTTTGACATAGTCTCCGCCACTGATTCGCCACCCGGGGCTTTGAGAAGACGCACAGAGAGGTTTTCGATTGATTGCAAAGAGCCATCCAAATTCCATACTTCGCCTGAAATCGAGCCAAACTGTACAAGCCCAAGATCAAAGTCAGAGGAATTCATCTCGTGTCGTAAGTATATCTTGCTTTCCCAACTGCCGGAGCTGTTAACAGCACCGCTGGGCGCATATAATTCGTGGTCCTCTGGCAAAGGTGTAATCACTGTGTATTCACCCGGGAAAAGTTTCTCGATGCTATAATTACCCTGCTCATTGGATATAGCTTTAAATTCAACCCGGCTGAGAACATGACGAAAGCGAAGTTCGAGGCCTTCATATCCTGGTTCATTCTCGTCAGCTTTTCCATCCAGATTATTGTCATAATAAATACGTCCTGCAAGCCGGTGCTCCGGAAGTGCCGCAATCATCCGCTGTGTAATATGCATGTCCATGTCAACCTCCACTGTTGCTATGGAACTTGAGGAGATTGCAGGGTCAAAGGGGCTTGATTCGTCAAAAGAAAACAGTAATCCTTCAGGAAGATCCAGCTTCAGCTCATAACTTCCGGGACGAATATTTCCGATGAAGTAGCTGCCGTCATCTGCGCTTTTGGTTTCGCGGCTATTGGCATCAATGTCACTTTTAAGATGCAATGTGATACCAGCCACAGGCTGATCTTGCACGTCAAAAACACCATTTATATTATTATCCATATAAATTACGCCGGAGAAACTGCCAGTTTTAACTGCGAACAGTGTTTTTGCCAGCAATTCATCACTTGCACTTACATCAAATTGGTTGCTAGTATATACCGCTTCCTCGCTCAAAGGCTGCGAATAAGCAGAGCCCTGGGGCAAGTGGTATCGCAATGAATAGCTTCCCGGCAGAGCTCCTTTTAGGAGATAATGACCATTTGAATCTGTTGAAGCGACTGTATACTCTGACACTGGGTTTGCGTCTTCATCTAGAAGCTCGATCAATACACCCTCCAGACCGCCCCGAGTGCCATTAAACCCATCAAGTTCATCTCCCAGCAGAACATCCCCTTCGATGACTGCTGAGCGAAAGATAGCGCCGTCAATATCATCTATCATTTGTCCGGGTTGAAGCAAAATTTTATCTGTTTGACCGTAATGCGCAGTTTGGCTGGTAAAGCGGTTGCTCATCTCTGCGTCTGCGGTAGCGATGCCCGAAAAAATAAATGGGGATTGAAGCTGTATTCGAACTATATAAGTTCCGGGAATAAGTTCAGGCAGCTGGTATTTCCCTTCATCGTCAGTATGGGTTTGCGCGGCAATTTGTTCTCTTAAATCAATGGCTTGCACTGTGAAATTGGCTAGAAACTCTTCGCCTGGATCATAAACGGCATTGTTATTGCTATCATTGAACAGCGATCCTGCAATCAATCCGGGCAAGGTAGCGCCTGCCAATAATTCGCTTGTAATACCCGGGGCTAATCTGAATGAGGTGTTTGCAATTGACGCCGCTGCTTGAGTAAAGAATCTGTTGCCGTTTTCTCCACCGTCGATGCTGAATATTTGACCATCTGGCAAGCTTAGCTGCAGTTCATAGTCACCGGCTCTCAATAGCGGTATACGAGCTATGCCTTTGCTATCTGAAAGTGATGATGCAATGACGCGGTCGTTTTTAAGTACCTTTAGTTCGACTCCCGCGAATACCGGCTCACCATCGTCCATAAGGCCGTTAACATTGCTATCATGGAATACGCGTGTATTTAAAGATGTATTGGGAATAACTCCAATATCACCGAAGTGTGTTCTTTTTTCTGCTGACACCGTAACGGTTTTGCTCTGGCTTCGGCTGTCATCTGCAGAGAATATGGAATCTCCCCCTGATGATGTAAACATGAGATGATCCGGTAAAGAGGCTGTCAGTGTATATTCGCCGGGCTGTAAAACAGGGAAAATAAAACTGCCATCCGGTTGACTCAGTATCGTCCGCTCAACTCCCATGCTTTGATGTTTTAATATGATCTCAATTCCTGCCAATCCGTGTTCAGCTGGATCTTTAATGCTGTCATAGTTTAGGTCATCCCATACAGTTCCTTCGCCAGAACCTGTCAATGCACCGCCAATCCCCATACCCAGACTGCCTTTTTCGGGAAGATTAAAAGGAGCTGAACGTCCATAGTGTCCTTCACTGGGCAAAATTGTATTGTAAAAAGTACTGATCTTTGCGCCAAGTGGACCGATGATATAATCGCCAGGCATGGTTGCACCAACGATGAATTCTCCCGGTGCTACACGCGGCAGGGTAAGGGAGCCTTCTTTGTCTGTTTTACCGCTTTCAACGACATAAAACTCATCGACAATGTTAATTAACAATTCCACCTTTACGTCGCGCAGCAGAGGCTCACTGCTAAACCGTCCGCCGTTTAAGTTGTCGTCACCAAAGGCAATCAATCGGATGAAGCTCCCGCTCTTTGCATTGATGGCGCCAAAATTGATGTTATGAGAAGTGTCTTCGCCGACTATGAAGGGCGCTGTACGGCTTAATGGACCCGAGGAAGGAATGAGTTCACTGCCCCCTCTTTGGTACCGAGCAGGGATGAAATCATCAGGCAAGCGAATTTCAATATAATATTCACCTGCTGGTATATTAACAAAAGAATAGCTGCCGTCCTCATTAGTCCTTAAACTTTGAACTTCTATCTCACCCTGCATCAGGCTGAGTTTAATCCCTGAAATACCAGCCTCATCTTCTCCCAAGAAACCGTCGAAGTTTCTGTCAATAAATAGATTACCGGCAATATGACCGGTTTCTCCGACTGCAAAATACGAAAGACCAAATACTAAAACAGCAATGAACAGCATAATTAAAATGGTTGGACGGCGGCGTGTCAACATATCTTCCTCCAAAACATTCATAGAAAAATAGAAATAATTTAAACTACATGCGTCAGCTGGTACGATGGTACCGAGCTTTGATAATTATAGCATAGCCAGTGCTCATAAAGGAGTATAAGGAAGTTTTACAAAGATTACATTACTTATTCAATGAGGCTTATTTTATCCAAGTTAAGGGAATGCGCAGGCTTATCATCGGTGGCTGTGCCTATGGCTATCGAAATCATAAATTGATAACCTTTCGGGAATTGCAGAGCGTTTTCAAGATTAATGCGGTCATCGCCTCTAAAAGCAAGATCTGCCAAGCCCACAATAACACTTCCGAGGCCCAGGCTTTCTGCTGCAAGCGCCAGGGTTTGTACTGCTATGCCGCAATCAATGGAAGAAAAATTGCCTGCAGCAGAAGATATAACGACAACAGTAGGCGCATGATAAAATATATGAAAGTCACCATCCAAAAACCTGGTGCTGCGGTTGGCATCACTCAGCATGCGAGCTTGCTGATGCGCAGCTCGGTTGATTTGAGACAAAAGCTCTTTGTTTTGAACAAAGCTGAAATGCCATGGCTGCAAGTCTCTCGCAGAAGGAGAGTGAAGGGCTGCCTGCATCAGCGTCTCAAGCTGATGAGGATCAATTTGTTTGTCGCTATAGCATCGGTGACTGCGGCGTTTTTCAATCATGGTCATTGTTTGGTTTGACATGGTGCCTCCTGTTCATGTATCGGTATCCATGATACAATTTTTAAAGATAGGGGGATTATGATAAATGCACGAATACTGGATGAAAAAAGCGATTGATCAAGCTTCACTATCAGGCGAAGATGTGCCGGTGGGCGCTGTCCTTGTAAAGGATGGACGGCTTATCGCTTCAGCATACAATTGCAGAGAAAGAGATAATATGCCCTTCGCGCATGCAGAAATTCTGGCGATGAACCAGGCCTCGAGGGAACTTGGTAACCGCAGACTCAATGGCTGCACTCTCTATGTCACTCTTGAACCCTGCCCGATGTGTGCAGGCGCTATGATGATGGCCTGCCTTGATGCCTGTGTTTTTGGAGCTTTTGATAAAGACTACGGCTGCTGCGGCAGTTTATACGCTTTGCCTTTGGATGAGCGTTTTTCTCATAGGGTCAAACTAATCGGTGGGGTGTTGGAGCATGAAGCCAAAGAACAGCTCATAGCTTTTTTTAATACTCGTAGAGAAGGCCGATAAATCCACAATATATCCTCCGGATTTTACGGTCTAAGCTCGCGCTGCTGTGTTTTTGCCTTATGCGATGAACCAAACTGCTTTGCAGTATCGAATCTTTTCGCAATTAAAACAATTTCAGTATAGCAGTTTTGATAATGAGACGCAAAGTAAACTAAGGATTCTGAGAGTATTAAACGAAATAGAGACACCTGGAACAAACCAGGCTTGACTTCATTGTATGCAGGTATTAAAATGTGGTTGAACTGAGGAAAGAGGAGATATCCAATGAAAATTAAGACATTACTAACTCGCGAACTTAATTGCAGTGAAGGCGGCTGCGGGGAATGTCAGACTTCCTGCCAGAGCGCTTGCAAGACTTCCTGCGGTGTAGCCAATCAGCCTTGCGAGCAACAGAAAGAGTAAGCAGCATCGCTTCTATCGGCCTCCAGCCGCTCGGCCATGCCGCCTGTTTTGTACGGGCGGTTTTTTTAAGGAGAATATGATTCACACTTTTACACAAAATGGCTACACCCTGGTAGTCGATGTTTACTCAGGTTCTGTTCATGTAACGGATGAACAGGTGGCTCAGCTGATAATATTAAGAGAGCATATGTCATCCGAACAAACGTATGAACAATTTATAAAAAACTTCCCAGATGAAGACAAGATATTGATAAAAGATTGTCTGCACCACATTGATGATTTGATAAAAAGAGGCAAGCTTTTTAAAGATGGCAGCGAATATCTGCAAGCGATGCAAGAGCATAAAAAACCAAAAGAGCTCAAGGCACTTTGCCTCAACGTTGCTCACGTCTGCAATTTAACTTGTTCATATTGTTTTGCTGCGCAGGGCCGCTATCACGGCGATGCAGCCATCATGTCGTTTGCAGTGGGTAAAGCGGCACTTGATATGCTCGTTGAAAAATCAGGCAGCCGATATAATTTAGAAGTAGATTTTTTTGGCGGAGAACCGCTGCTGAACTGGGAAACTGTCAAACAACTCGTTGGATATGGCCGTTCCATAGAAAAGGAGTATCATAAAAATTTTCGCTTTACTTTGACAACCAATGGTGTTTTGATTGACGACGAAGTCATAGATTTTTGTAACAGAGAAATGCACAATGTTGTTCTAAGTCTTGACGGCCGTAAACAGGTGCATGATCGCTTCCGTGTCGACCATCAAGGGCTTGGGAGCTATGACAAAATCATGCCGAAATTTCAAGAATTTGTACGCAGGCGTAACGGTAAAGGGTATTATATCAGGGGCACTTACACGCGGCATAATCTTGATTTTCTGCAGGATGTACTGCATATGGCAGATCTTGGTTTTACACAGCTGAGCATGGAGCCCATGGTCGCAGCGCCTGATGATCCAGAGGCTTTGCGGCCTGAAGATTTACCTGTATTGTACAGACAATACGAGCAATTAGCTGTGGAAATGATTGAGCGCAAAAAACAGGGCAGAGGGTTTGAATTTTATCATTATCTTATTGACCTCGAGAATGGGCCTTGTTTGCACAAGCGTTTAGGCGGCTGCGGCTCAGGGACCGAATACTTGGCAGTGACGCCTTCAGGAGATCTCTATCCTTGCCACCAGTTTATAGGGAATAAAGCATATTTGATGGGCAATGTACAGGATGGTATCATTCGTCGAGATTTATATGAAGATTTTAATTCCTGCGGTCTAAGTTCGCGAACTGCCTGTGAAAACTGTTGGGCTAAACTTTATTGCGCCGGCGGATGCGCGGCCAATGCATATCATGCTGCAGGATCTATTCATGGGGTTTACGAGTATGGATGCGATCTGTTCAAAAAACGTCTTGAATGTGCGTTGATGCTGCAGGCCGCGCTTTCTGAGTAATCTTAATCCATAGAAAGGCTGATTTTCGATGCTATATGATTTGATTGTCTTAGGCGGTGGACCTGCTGGATACCTGGCTGCAGAGCGTGCAGGACATGCGGACTTTAAAGTTGCCCTGATTGAAGAAAGAAACCTTGGCGGCGTCTGTCTCAATGAGGGCTGCATACCAACTAAAACGATGCTTTATTCCGCCAAACTTTTTGATGGAGTCAAGTATGGCGAAAAATATGGGGTGAAAGCGACTGATTTGATCATCGATCACGCTACTGTCATCAAGCGTAAGAACAAAGTTGTAAAAATCTTGGTGGCGGGCGTTAAAGCGCAGATGAAAGCAAGCCGTGTCACCACTTATTCCGGTCGGGGAAAAATTTTGGATAAGCTTGAAGATAGTTTTGTGGTGGGCGTGGGCGAGGATACTATCAAGGGCAAAAGAGTATTGATTGCGACTGGATCATCTCCTGCTATGGCACCGATAAAAGGCTTGACCCAGGGGATTGAAAACAGATTTGTCCTGACCAACCGTGAGGTGCTGGATCTTGATACAAAACCATCCAGTCTTTGCGTGATTGGCGGCGGCATCATTGGACTTGAGATTGCAAGCTATTTTAACTCAATCGGTTCTCAGGTTACTGTCATTGAAATGCTTGATCATATTGCAGGTGAAAATGACCAGGAATTGGTGAGTATTCTAAAAGCTGATATGGAAAAGAAAGGCATCCGATTTGAACTTAATGCCAAGGTAACAGCCTTTGAGAAAAATGCTGTCCTGTTTGAACAACAAACAAGCAGACGAGTAGAAGCAGAGAAGGTTTTGCTGTCTATAGGGCGTCGACCAAATACAGAGAATATTGGCCTTGAAGCGCTCGAGATTATTTTGCGCAATGGCTCCATTGTGACTGATAATCAGATGCTGACGAATGTGCCTCATGTTTATGCGGCTGGTGATGTCAATGGGAAAAGCATGCTCGCGCATACGGCGTATCGTGAAGCAGAGGTGGCTGTCAATACCATGCTGGGAATAAAAGACAGCATGAATTATCAAGCGATACCTTCTGTAATTTATACCAATCCGGAACTCTCTTCTGTTGGTGAATCGGAGCTTACAGCCTCTCAAAAAAATTTAAACTATAAAACTGTCAAACTTCCTATGAACTATTCGGGTCGTTAC
>JAAZEI010000123.1 GCA_012512355.1 Clostridiales bacterium
ATGTCAGGATTGGTCGCTACGATGATCTCCTGGATCGTATCATCCTGGAGCCTTTGCAAAAGTTCTCTGATGCGAATATCTGTAGGCCCGATGCCATCCATCGGGGAGAGTACGCCATGCAAAACATGGTAAAGCCCATGATAGTCATGCATCCTCTCCATCGCCGCAACATCCCTGGGATCTCTGACGACGCATATCGTCGTGCGGTCACGCTGATCATCCGCGCAGACATTGCACAGCTCGCTGACCGTGTAATTACCGCACACATCACAGAATCGAACTGCTTTTCGCCCTGTAATCAGGGCATTAGAAAGAGCCTGCACGCTCTCAACAGGCATGGAGATGATATGATAAGCTAACCTCTGCGCGGATTTTCTGCCGATAGAGGGAAGTTTAGCCAGCTCTGCCGCAATGTTATCGATCGGGCATAAGCTCATTTACAGCAAGCCGCCCATGCCGCCGGGGGCCAGCGCGCTCATGGTTTTTTCTCTGCTCTCTTCACCCAGGCGCAGCGCCTCATTGACTGCAGCCATAATTAAATCCTCCAGCATCTCCACATCCTCGGGGTCAACTGCCTCGGGCTTGATGCTGATACTCAATAGCTCACGTTTTCCGGATACTTTACAGGTGACCATCCCACCGCCTGAGCTGGCTTCATATTCCTGCAAGTCCAGCTCTTCTTGCGCCTTGGCAAGATTCTCCTGCATCTTCTGCGCCTGACGCATCAGTTGCTGCATATTCCCTCCGCCAAACCCACCAAATTGTCCGCCTTTTGCCATCTTTATATCCTCCTAAAAAATGCTTCATAAGTGCTAAATAACTGTGTAATTATACCATAGCTGGTACCTCAATGCAATTTGAGCTACATGATTTGGTAAGAAGATGCCAATGCAGCAAAGAGAAAAAACAGCCTATTTTTTAGCGGTGTTTGCTTTTTGGTACCGGATGCTTTGACGGATTGTTGGATGGTCATCTCCTTTTTTTGTAAATGACATGGTGTCGTTTTCCAGAATTATCGTGCCGATGCTCCCCTGCACCTGCTTATTCTTGAGCAGCTTGGTGACAGTTGCCGCATTTAACCGTGGCCCGCCCCTCCTCGCGAGAGAATCTTTCCATAGTGTGAAAGAGCAGCCGCTTTTCCAGTCGGTACAGCCAAATGCCTTGTCGTTCTCCTGGACCGGCTTTCCGCAGAGGGGACAAACAGCCTCCGGCAAAGTCTTTATGGTTTGACGCAATTTACCGCCGCGTCCGCGAAATTCTTTTTCAAATACAACAGGCTTTTTCTCATCCTTGGCATAATGAACCAAAAAACTGCTTAGCCGCCGAATTCCTTCCATGAAACGCTGGGCATCGCGCTTTTGCTGCGCTATCTCATTGAGCGCGAGTTCCCACTTACCGGTTATTTCAGGGGAAGCGATCTCAGACGGGACAACCTGGATTAGATTCTCACCTTTTTGTGTCGCCGCGATGGCCTTCCCCTTGCGCTGAGCATAACCGACTTTGATCAGGCGCTCTATAATGGCCGCACGGGTAGCGGGCGTACCCAGACCCGAGCCCCTCATGCTGTCACGCAGCGCTTCATCATCTATCTCTCTTCCTGCGTTTTCCATAGAAGATAACAGACTGGCATCTGTGTGTGGAGCTGGGGGCTTGGTTGATTCTTTTTTGCTTGCAGCTTTTTCAACCGTTCTCTGTTCACCAATGCTAAGCTTTGGCAAAACAGCGGCTTCTTTGTCTTTGGTCTTGGCTTCTGACTCCTTGACAGTGCTTTGATAAATATTTTTCCAGCCTTGCACCAAAACTGTTTTGCCAAGAGATTTGAAATGTTCTTCCTCTGCCAGTGTTTCAATGCGCGTTGAAAGGTATTGATGAGTTGGACAAAACGCTGCTATAAAGCGCTTGGAAACAAGGTCAAACAAGGCCCTTTCATCGGGCGATAGTTTCTGTGTGCTGGTTTTTTGAGGGGTGGGTATGATGGCGTGATGGTCACTTACCTTGCTGTCATCAAACACTCGCTTGCTATAGGGCAGCTTGTTATCTTTTTTTTCGATAAACTTCAGCATGTCCTGATAGGGCGGCGTCAAGTTCTCCATTGTTTTATATACGCGGCTTAGCATATCATGGGGCAGGTACCGGCTGTCAGTCCTGGGGTATGTAATCGCTTTTTTAGTCTCATAAAGGCTTTGCGCGGTTTTCAGCGTTTTGTCGGCCGTAAAACCAAGCATTCGGTTTGCATCCCGCTGCAAACTTGTCAGGTCATAGAGCTGAGGCGGTAACTCTCTTTTTTCCTCAACTTGTATATTGCTGACCCTTGCCTGTTTGCCGCGAATTTTTTTGGCTTTGGCCGCCGCTGTTTCTTTATCTTTGATGCGGCCGGATAATTTATCTTCTTTGACACCGGGGTCAAACCATTGGCCCTGATAATCACCAAAATCCGCAGTTAAGGTATAGTATTCTTCGGGTTTAAACTCACTGATTTCATTTTGGCGTTTTACCAATATTGCCAAAGTTGGCGTTTGCACCCTCCCAACAGACAGCAGAGCATCATAGCCTAAGGTAAAAGCGCGGCTGGCATTCATCCCAACGAGCCAATCAGCCTGTGAACGGCACAGCGCACTTTGATAAAGCCCCGCGTAATGACTCATTGGCTTGAGATTTTCAAAGCCTTCTTTGATGGCGGCGTCTGTCATGGAGCTAATCCAAAGCCGGTCGACGGGTTTTTTTGAGCCCGACTTTTCATAGATAAGTCCAAATATCAGTTCCCCCTCACGCCCCGCGTCGGTAGCGCAAATGATGCGTTTTATTTTTGAATCAAGCATCAACTTTTTGATAACAGAAAATTGGTTTTTACTCTTGGCGATTATTTTAGTGGGAATGACTTCCGGCATGATGGGTAAATCTTCCATGCGCCATTTTTTTAATTTTTCATCTATCTCATCAGGATCAACCAAAGCAACCAAATGCCCAAATGCCCAGGTGATAATATAATCATCGCCTGCTATATATCCATCCGCTTTGTGTGAACATTTGAGCACACGGGCGATATCACGCCCTACACTTGGCTTTTCCGCTACAATTAGTATCATGGGGTATCCTCATTGTTCATGTGGTAAATCGTTTTCATTTCTGGAGTATATTCGTTGTGCGCATTGAGTGCAACCAGCTGCGGCATCATGACATAGCCAGGCTTGGCACCCAGCTTGCCTTCTATCAAAACCAGATAGGGTGCTTTATCCGCCCTTGATGAGACAAATCGAACTCGTTTTGGCGCCAAACCATTCTCCCTCATCACATCTGCCATCAAAAGAAATCTGTCAGCAGGGCAGCAGGTAAAAAAAGTACCCCGAGGCATCAGCGCGTACCTCACAGCTTTTAGCATATCCTGCTCATTGCAGGTTAGCTGATGTGTATGAAAACTTCCCTGCTTACCGCAAAAATAAGGAGGATTGCATACAATGACCTGAAAGCTGTTTGGGCTAACAAGCTTGCTGATCTCCCTGATATCTCCATGAATGATGCGCATAGTTTGTTCAAGGTCATTGAGGGCAGCGCTTTTGGCGGCAAGCACCGCCAGTTCCTCAACTATCTCTATCCCCGTGACTTTCACAGAGGGCAGCCGCCCTATGAGCAGCAATGGAATAATGCCAGTACCGGTGCCAAAGTCACAAACGCAATCGCCCGATTTTGCTTTTACAAAGTCTGCCAGCAGTACTGAATCTGTTGTATAGCCTGGCAAATCATCTCGTCTAAATATTCTGAGACCCTTTAGCTGCAAATCCTCAATACGCTCCAAAACAAACCCTCTTTTGCATTATTCTAAATAAATAATAACATGCCAAGATAAAATAAAACAGAACCATAGGGTTCTGTTCATTCTTCTGAGATATAAGGCTGTTAATTAAACCTTATTCCGGGATGGGGGCATCGACGGGACAAACATCTGCGCAGGCGCCGCAATCAATGCAGGCGTCGGGATCTATTACATAAATAGCATCACCGGCAGTAATAGCGCTTGTTGGGCATTCCGGTTCGCAAGCGCCGCAGCTGATGCATGCATCAGTAATCTTATAAGCCATAATCATCCTCCTGAAATTTATCTTCGGGTTTTCACCCCACATAGTTTAATCCATTCATGCCCAAATTGCAAATAGATTCATGTAAAGTATCGCCGGATTCGATAGGTCTTATACTTTTTCAGTCTTTCTCTAAACCGCAGTTACTGATCCTCGAAGGTCCGCGCGAGCATCAGGATTTTCCTTCAGGTACTCTCTTAGTGCATCGATTGCTTTTATGTTCAGTTTTTCTCTGTTCTTTCCATATTTTTGGGGCACACCTTGGGAAGTCACAAAGACAGCCTGATACACTTTATCTTTCATCAAGGGTTCATCGCCGATAAATAATTCCTGAATTCTCTGGCCAAATGGGTTTTCGAATTTAAAATAAAGATTAAGTCCCATGACCCTCTTGACGTATCCTCCCATCTGTTCATAGGGGTTTGCAGCGAAGGTACGCTCCAGGTTTTCCTCCAGCATGTCCCATACTTCTTCTCCCCTTAACTGGACTGTTGATACAGGTGGGTTGACCGGGATAATGTTCCACAAATCATTCTCAGTTAATGGCCCTTTGGGGATTGGCGCGCCATATCGCCAGCCATTTGAGAAGGCGATATCTGCCTTTGTTGAATGAATCAGGCTTTGAAGGAGCAGATTATCCATGGTTGATTCAAGAACAGTGTTCCTATTGAGATCTGTGCCGGTTGTACCCACAGGGGTATCAAGCATCTCCTGATAAGGCAGCATGGCCTGTTTTATGCGCTGTTTCATGGCAGCATCTTCTTTGAAAGATTCATCCAGTACAGTAAGCTGGTGATTAAATCCGGTAATTTTTTTATCATGGATGCTCAAGTCAAGGCGACCTACAAAGGAACCATGACAGCCAGACTGAATGACAATCGCGCCATTGACCAGGGCGGGGTCATATACCCTGTTATGCGTATGAGCGCTTAGCAGCACATCAATCCCATCAACCTCTTGTGCTATCTTCAAATCCTGGGGATAGCCAAGATGTGACAGCACAAGGATGAAATCAGCACCCTGTTCTTTTACTTGCGCTATGACATGAGGCAGCTCCTCATTGCCAAGGGTAAAATATAGGCCCTGGCTAAACGATGGCGGCATTACTTTATCAACAATGGTTGCCGCAATACCGATCACGCCAATTTTGATGCCATTGATCTCTTTGATCAGGTAGGGTTTGTAGGCAAGTTTTTGTGTATCCCGATGATAGACATTGATGGCGAGCATTGGGTAGTTCAGCGATGCAAGCAGCTGGTTGAAGCGCTCCGGCCCATAGGCAAAGTCCCAGTGCGCGGTCATGGCGTCGAGTTTCAAGTCATTGAGAAAAGGGATCAAAATCTCCCCTTTTGTTTGTATCACAGGATAGGTACCGTGAAAGGTATCTCCGCCGTCCAATGCCAGCACCTGATTGTCTCTTTCTTCTCTCACGCTTTTAATATATGCCGCTATTCTTGGATAACCGCCTGCTCGTATATACTTTGCGTGGTCACCATCAAAGAAATGCTCCCAATGTTCTTCCAGATAGCCATGTGTATCGTTTATTTGCAATATCGTAAGTTTTTTTTCGTCTGCCATGCTGATGTTCTCCTTTATAAGCAGGTTCTCTGAACGTCAATCGAATCTTAATAAATATCATTTCTTTATGGTTATACCCTTTAAAAAAGTGTTTTACTCACAAAGCGACCACCTCTGCGCATCAAGGACGGCTTGCATATACCTAAATCTTGCAGAGAAAATCCGGATGAGCCGCTCCTCATTCCATTTGTTCCTATGTTCCAGAGATTTCCCCTCTATGAGAAAACAATGCATTTAGTTGTATATTCCCATCATACGACCTCTATTACCTCAATTTTCAAATTAATAGCTTATTTCAGGAACATAGGAACATTTCTCGATTTTCCCTTATGTCACCTCATGAAATGGCTGTTCCTGAGTTTGTTCCCAGCCTGTTCCAGAGAATTTTTGGTTTTTCAGGAACAGACAAAAGAGTCAAAACTGTCTAAAAAAATGTTCCTGAGATTTTGTCGATTCTCAGGAACACTCTCAGGAACATTTTCAGGAACAAAAATAAGTTAAAAGTGAACCCGCATAAAATACAGACGATGCACAGTATAATCATTGACTAAATATTTAAAAATGACTATGCTGAACTAATATTTGCTCTGCTTGAAAGAAGGGTTCTGATATGCTAAATCATGTAGGTACGGACACAATTAAAACAGAAAGGCTGGTTCTTCGTCCTTATTTGGAAGGCGACGGCGATGCCATGTTCAAAAACTGGGCCAATGATGAGGAAGTATGTCAATACCTTACCTGGGCACCGCATGCGAATATTGACGTGAGCCGACAGCTTGTCAGCGAGTGGTCAAAAAATTATATAAGCGACTGTTTTTATCATTGGGGCATCACAATGGACGGTGAACTCATCGGAGACATCGCTGTTGTGAGATGGAATGAACGCCATGAGGATGCCGAACTTGGCTATTGTCTCAGCAAAAAATATTGGAGACAGGGCATCATGACAGAAGCTCTGACTGCAGTCGCGCGCTACCTCTTTGATCGGGTGTGTTTTCACAGGGTCATGCTGCGCCACGATGCAGATAACCCGGCTTCCGGCCGTGTGATGCAAAAGGCCGGATTCCATTATGAAGGCTGTATGATCGAGGCGGAAAAACGCAGACAGGGCGGCTGGGCTGACCTGTGTATTTATGGCGCAACAAAAGAGAGTTTTCAAAAGCCGGATGAAGAAGCCTGGCTGTAAGACAATTGTCAGATGACCGCATCGAATCTTTTGATGGTAAGGAGTAGTTGTATAATGAAACCTCAAGACATCTATGGCAGCCTGGTATTTAACTTTGATGTCATGCGAAGCCGTCTTCCCAA
>JAAZEI010000124.1 GCA_012512355.1 Clostridiales bacterium
AAAGTGGTCGGCGTCCTGTATCAGATCCCCCTCAACAACAGCATCGGTCCGGAGGGCATGGGGGTTTATAACCTCGTTTTCCCATCCTACAACCTACTGCTGGCCGTCTCCACCGTGGGCATCCCGGTGGCGATCTCCCGCATGGTGGCGCAGTATCTGGCGGTAGATGATCCCAGAAACGCGAGCCGCGTATTCAAGACAGCTTTTCTCATCCTCAGCATCTTTGGGGCAGCAGCGACAGCTTTCATGATGGTGTTTTATAAGAGCCTGGGGGCAGCCACTGCAACGGCTGAGTCATCCCTGGGCTTTTTGATGATTGCGCCCAGCTTGTTTTTTGTCTCTGTCATGAGCGCCTTTCGCGGCTTCATGCAGGGTAAGCGCCGCATGGTGCCAACAGCCATTTCACAGCTGATTGAGCAGGTTGGCAAGGTGTTTGTGGCCCTGCCCTTTGCAGTGATTGGCATGCGGCGCGGAGGCTATGCCATGGGGGCTGCGGGTGCCCTGCTGGGCACCTCGATCGCAGAAGCTGTGAGCTTGGTTTATATGATGGTTGACTATTATCTTCACCGCAAGGATTTAGACAGCCTGCCCCAGGAGAGGCTCTCGCCTGTCCCGATGAAGAGTTTGGCCAGGGAGATTACCCTGATATCCATCCCCATCACAATCGGTGCCAGCATCGTACCCCTGGCAGGCTTGCTGGACAGCTTCATGCTCAAGCGCATCATGCAGACTTATATGTCCGAAACCCTGGCCCTGATATCTTATGGGGTGTATTCAGGCCCGGTTATTTCTCTGATCAATGTCCCCACGGCGCTTGCGATGGCCATTTCCGCCAATCTGGTGCCCGCTATCTCACATGCGCTGGCCAAAGGGCGGCCGCAGAAGGTAGCCAGCGAAGCGGCCGCCGGCCTTCGCTTGGCCTCGGTGATTGGTTTTCCAAGCGCTGTGGGCATGAGCCTGCTGGCAGAACCGATTTTGTTTTTACTGTTTGGGCGGGGCGGGAAATATACGCCCCAGCAGCTTCGCCTGGGTGCCAATCTTCTCCAGGTCAGCAGCCTGACCATCCTGTTTTTTACCCAGGTACAGGCGACAAGCGGCATTTTGCAGGCATTGAAAAAACAGCGCATTCCGATGTATACGCTCGCAGCGGGCGTTGCGGTCAAACTGCTGCTCAACTACAGCCTGGTGACCATTCCCGCAATCGGGATAAAAGGCGCGCCCTATGCATCCCTGCTGTGCTATATGGTGAGTCTGGTTCCCAACCTTTACTATGTGAGCAAACACGCCGGTCTGAAACTTAATCCAAGTCAATTGCTTTGGCGGCCGCTTGCGGCAACAAGCTTGCTGGCCGCTGTGATATTGCCTATAAAACTACTATTGGGTGACGCGCTTGGCCGGTCGTGGTTTTACATGCTGCTGACGATAGGGCTGTCAGGCATTGTATACCTTGTTTCTGCCATCAGGTTCAAAGCAGTTCTCACCAGCGATCTGCCCGGATTTATTACAAAGAGGTTAAAACCGCATGCATAAGATTACTGTCATCACTCTGGGGCCGGGGGCCAAAGAGCACCTCACGCTAGGGGGACTCCAAGCGCTTCAAAAGGCTAAAAAAGTTATTCTCCGAACTGCCAGGCATGGCAGTGCCAACTACCTGACTAAGCTTGGTATCAGCTTTGACAGCCTTGATTCTCTGTATGAAAGCAGTGAAGACTTTGATGCCCTGTCACAAAAATCGGTAGAAATACTATTGGAGATGGCGCGGCAAAGCCCGATTTGTTTTGCTGTGGCGGACCCGGCGGCAGATGAGGTGGTCACAAGGCTGCGGCAAAAACCCCAGGCAGAGCTTGTTATCTTGCCCGGGGTGAGCCTGGATGCGCCGCTGCTATGCGCCAAACCTGTCCAAAAACCCCTTCTGGTGAGCGACGCGGTGCAGCTTGAGGTACACGAAGGGCAATTGCCCGTGTGCATTACAGAGCTTGCCAGCAAGGCCCTGGCAGGGGAATGCAAATTAAAATTGCTGGAATATTACGACGCGGACAGCGCTGTTACATTCTTTCCGCCAGGGGAGGGAAAGACCAGACGATTCATTGAGATGAAGCTTGAAGACCTGGACCGCCAGCCGCGCTATAATCATACCTGTGCTGCCCTGGTGTTCCCCAAGGATGATTTTGAGAAGCAGCGCTATGACGTGGAGGATTTGGTCAAGCTTCTGCGCCATCTCAGAGCACCGGCTGGCTGTCCCTGGGACAGGGAGCAAACTCACCAGAGCCTCTCCAGATACCTCATCGAAGAGGCCAATGAGGCCGCGTATGCCATCGGTCAGGAAGACTGGGATGCTGTGTGCGATGAGCTGGGCGATGTGCTGCTTCAGGTTGTCTTTCACGCCGTTGTGGGGGAAGAATACGGCACCATGAACCTGGGAGACATCGCAACTGCCATTTGCACCAAGCTAATCAAACGTCATCCTCATATTTTCAGCGATGAAAAGATCGCCACTTCCAGGGATGTCGAAAAAAACTGGGATAAAATAAAAGAAACTGAACGGGGGCAGCATTTGGTCAGCCAAAAGATGCGTGCCCTGCCCACCAGCCTGCCGCCCATCCTGCGCGCGATAAAGGTGCAGGAAGCAGCGCGAAAGGTAGGGTTTGATTGGGATGATCCGCGTGACGCGCTCAAAAAGGTGCATGAAGAAGCCCGTGAAGTACTCCAAGATTATGAAGCGGGCAAAGATACCCGCTCTGAACTGGGTGATTTGTTCTTCGCTGCCATCAATACAGCGCGCATGATGGGGGCTTATCCGGATGAAGTGGTCACAATATCTACCGATAGATTCATCAGTCGATTCGAAAAAATGGAAATTGCCATAAATGAAGATCAAAAAGCAAGCAAATACTTGACTTTAGATGAATGGGATGTATACTGGAATCGAAGCAAGCAAGCGGAATAAAGCCTTGCTAGCACTCAAAAAGTGGAGGGAAATAAATTATGAATAAAACTGAACTCGTAGCCAAAGTACAAGAAGCTACCCAACTCAAGAAAAAAGACGCAGAAGCCGCTGTTGTCGCCATGGTTGACACCATCAAGGAAGCCCTTAAGAGCGGTGAAAAAGTACAGCTGATTGGCTTTGGCACATTTGAAGCCAAAGACCGTCCCGCGCGTACTGCCCGCAACCCCCGCACCGGCGAAGAAATTCAAGTCGCTGCCTCCAAGGCACCTGTCTTCAAGGCGAGCAAAGCCCTCAAGGACGAGCTCAACTAATTTTTCGCAGCTACGTGCCAGCCTTTTCTCAATCATTTATCTTTGCCGGGCCTAAGTTAAGTGTCAACATATCTTAAAGGCCATGCGAATAGATAAGGTTTATATCTGCGTGCAAATGAAGCGGTTTAGATGGGAACAGGTATATATTGGTTCGCAATAAACGGGGTGCTTGCACCCTGTTTTTTTACTCCCTGCAGTGCCCGGAAAATAGATCTGTGCTCGAAGATTCCCTCCCTGAAGCTATTATGTAATCGATTTTCCTGATGTTTAGAAAGGCAGTTATGCGTTTAGATAAGTTTTTGAAAGTATCGCGCCTGATCAAGCGGCGCACTGTCGCCAAAGAAGCCTGTGATGGCGGCCGGGTCAGCCTCAATGGCCGTGCAGCCAAAGCAGGCAGTGAAGTAAAAAGCGGCGATATCATGGAAATACGCTTTGGCAACCGCCTTGGCCGTTATGAAATATTGGAAATAGCAGAAACTGTAAAAAAGGAACAAGCGGCTGCGCTTTACCGGGTGCTCCTTGAGGATGAAGAAACAAAGCGTGAGAGAGAGTAAATGGTTTTATGGCATCTTTAGTAGATAGAGCGCCTTTGCGCTTAAAGGCAGGAAGCGGCGGAGATGGTGCAGTTAGTTTCCACCGTGAAAAATATATACTCAATGGCGGGCCCGATGGCGGTGATGGGGGTGTTGGGGGCGATATCGTGCTGCTGGCAGACCACAATTTGCATACGCTGCTTGATTTTCGCTTTCGCACCAAATTTGCCGCTGACAATGGAGAGAATGGTTCCGCGGTTCGCCGCAGCGGTAAGTCGGGCGAAGACCTGGTGATCAAGGTGCCTGTGGGGACCATCTTGCGGGACAAGGAAACCGGCAGGATTGTCGCTGATATGTTTGAGAACGGTGAGCGCAGGGTGCTGTTAAAGGGCGGCCGGGGCGGACATGGCAATGCCCGGTTTGCCACGCCCACCAGGCAGGCACCCAACTTCGCGAAGCCCGGGGTCAAAACCCAGTGGCATGATTTCACACTTGAACTAAAAACAATTGCCGATGTCGGTCTGGTGGGGTACCCCAATGTTGGCAAGAGCTCAATACTGGCAGCGGTCACAGCGGCGCGCCCTAAAATTGCGAATTATCATTTTACCACCCTGACCCCCAACCTGGGCATTGTCTCCCATCATGGCGTTAGCTTTGCCATGGCGGATATTCCGGGCCTGATTGAAAAGGCCTCCGAAGGCGCTGGTCTGGGGTTTGCTTTTCTCAGGCATGTGGAGCGCACCAGGATGCTGATCCATGTGGTGGATGTATCCGGCAGCGAAAGCCGGGATCCGGTGAATGATTATCACCTCATCAACGAGGAGCTTAACCGATATGGTCAGATTGACACTCATCCGCAAATTATTGCTGCCAATAAAATGGACTTGCCCGGCGCTGAAGAAAACTTGGTCAGGCTGCGGGAAGCAGCAGGCGATACACTCGTTTTTCCAGTCAGTGCAGCCACTGGCTTGGGCTTTGATGATTTGCTCAACAGGGTGATACAAATGCTTGATACCCTCCCCCTGCAGGAGCGCTATGAAGAAAGCCCGGCTGAGGTGGAACAGCAT
>JAAZEI010000125.1 GCA_012512355.1 Clostridiales bacterium
AATCAACCCGCGAAAAACACATTTTCGCCATAATCTTCCCCTAGAATCAAAGTACAGCAGATGATTGCTGATGACAAGAAAGAGGGAAACAAATGAAAACACTTAAAAAGATTGTCCTGATGGGCCTGATGCTGGCCCTGGTGCTCCAAACGGCTGCGATGGCGCAAGATGATGCCGGCAAGGCCGCTATCCCAGCACCCCAGGCCTACACAAACCAGGAAATGCTGACCTATGCTATCGAGGATGCTTACCTATCCCAGGCAAAGTATCAGGCTTATCAGGAGGCCTATGGAGAGAACCAGGTTTTCTCAAGGCTCCTGCAGGCCGGGGACAACCAGTTGGCCAGGCTGGAGGCCCTGTTTGACACCTACGGATACGCGCTCCCCGAAAATACCGCCGCGGTCAGCGTACAGGTACCCCAGACACTCGAGCTGGCTTATCTGGATAACCTGTCCCTTGCAATCCAAAACACCGGCATGTACAAAACCTTCCTTTCGCAAAGCGATTTGCCCGATGACCTGAAGCTTGTGCTGACAGCGCTCATGAGGGTCTCCCAAAACCATGCCAGGGCAGCCCTGCAGCAGATTCAAGCCACCCCCAATCTCAATGGGGCAGGCCAGGGCATGCGTGGCCATCACAAGGCCCGCGGCTTCGCCGGCCAGGGCCCGCAGGCCGCAGACCCGTCCGGCAAGAGAGGGCAAAATATGCCCGGCAGGTTTGGCGCCACGCCCTCAGGCGGCCGCAGCAGCCGCCAGAACCGGTCTGAGCAGGGGCCCGCGGGCATTCCCTGCCATCCTGACTGCCCCTGCCTGACGCAAACACCTGTCGAACCCGCGGCAGAGGCCCCGACCGCGCCCGAAGCCGGCACCCCCGGCAGCTGACCTCAAATCCCGGCAAAGTCTGCAGGCCCGCCCTGCAGGCTTTGCCTGTGATATAATCAATGATATCAAAGGGAATTGCGTACATAGGGGGTGAGGGCATGGCAGTGATACTGATCGCGGATGACCACGCGCAGATCAGGTCCATTCTCGAAGAATACAGCAAAAAAGAGGGGTTCACCACGCTCTTGGCGGGCGATGGGCACGAAGCGCTGCGGCTTTTCCATCAGCACCGACCCGATGTGGTGCTGCTGGATGTGATGATGCCCGGGGTGGATGGCTTTTATGTCTGCCGCGAAATCCGCAGGGTGTCCGATACCCCCGTCATCATGGTCACCGCCCGCGGAGAAGATTTTGAAAAGATCATGGGCCTGGATATTGGTGCGGATGATTATATCGTCAAGCCCTTTTCCCCGCCCGAGGTGATGGCGCGGGTGCGCAGCCTGCTGCGGCGCATCGCCAAATCAGACAGCGCCAGCCGGCAGGTGCTCACCCATGGCAGCCTCTCCATTGACCTGGATCACTACAGCGTCACCCTGGCGGGACAGGCTGTCCCCCTCACCAAAAAAGAGCTGGAGATCCTCTGGACCCTGGCGGGTGAGCCCAACAGGGTGTTCTCCCGCGACAGCCTCCTGAGCCAGCTGTGGGGCTATGATTACTTTGGCGACAGCCGCACGGTGGATTCCCACATCAAGCGCCTGCGCTCCAAGCTGGAGGCGGCGCCCCACCCCCATTGGGATATCAAGACCGTCTGGGGTGTCGGCTATAAGTTTGAGGTGAAGCAGGATGCGCAATAAAATCGCCTTCAGGCTGATGCTCTATTTTGGCGCCGCGCTGATTATTTTCTCCCTCGTCATCGGCGGCATCTTTCTGTCGCTGTTCAGAGGCCAGATTACCCAGGCCAAAAAGCATCAAATGCTCCAGCAGGGGCAGGCTGTCACCGCCGCCCTGGGCGACAGCCTCATGAGCCAGCGCGCGGGCGCGCAGCAGCGCGGCCAGCCAGGCACCAGCCGCAGAGACAGCCTGAAAGCCTATCTGCGGGTATTGGACGGACTAGGCCGGGACCAGGCATGGATTGTGGATGAGGACCTCCAGCTCATCACGGGCAATCGGGCCCTGAGGCCCTACCTCTATGCGGATTTGCCCCAGGGGGCGGAGAGCATCGTCAAGGAGGTGTTCCAGGGGGGGACAAGCTTCAGCCAAACCTTTGACCCCCTGCTGGATACACCCAGCCTGACACTGGGGCTTCCCATCATGCTGGATAACCGCGTGGTGGGCGCCCTGCTGCTGCACGCCCCCATCCAGGGCATGCGCGAAACCACGGCCCAGGGCATCCGCATTTTTATCATCAGCATCCTCCTGTCGCTTCTTTTAGCCGGCCTGCTCACCATCCCCCTGGCCCTGTCCCTGGCCAGGCCCCTCAAAAAGATGAAAAACACAGCGCTGGCCCTGGCAGGCGGCGACTATGCCGCCCAGACAGCGGTCAGGCGCGGGGACGAGATGGGCGAATTGGCGACGGCCATCGATACGCTGGCCGGCCGGCTCAAAGAGGCACGGCAGGAAAGTGACAAGCTCGATCTTCTGCGACGCGACTTTGTGGCCAACATCTCCCACGAATTGAAGACCCCCATCACCGTCATCCGCGGCTCGCTGGAGGCCCTGGCGGATGGCGTGATCTCAAAGCCGGATCAGGTGGCGGACTACCACCGCCAGATGCTGGTGGAGAGCAAGTATTTACAGGGCATGGTCAATGACCTGTTGGAACTGAGCAAGCTGCAAAACCCGGATTTTCATATCGCGTTTGACCAGGTCAACCTCTGCGATGTCCTGCGGGATGTCACGCGCAGCGCTCAGCAAATGGCCAGGGAAAAAGACATCACCCTCAGCCTGCACATGGAGGAGTCCGTCTATCCCCTGCAGGGGGATTACGCCCGCCTGCGGCAGATGCTCCTGATTGTGCTGGGCAATGCCGTCAAGTTTTCTCCGCAGGGCGGCCGGGTGGAGGTGAGGTTTGCGGGTCACATGATCTTCGTCACCGACGAAGGTCCCGGCATTGCCCCCCAGTTGCTGCCGCATATCTTTGACCGCTTTTACAAAGCCCATTCCGATGACAACAAAGAGGGCTCCGGCCTGGGCCTCGCCATCGCCAAAGAAATCGCACAGCGGCATGGCATCGGCCTTTCCCTCAGCAACCGTGCAGACAAGGGGGCGGAGGTCAGGTTTGAGCTTCAAAGCTAAGGCGGACAAGCCTGTTTCAGCATCACTCGCCAACACGCAACTCACAAATAAAAAGAGATGAAACAGATGCATGTATTTACGCCGCTGGCTTCGTCAAGTTCAAAGGCCTTGATCTTAGGATAGCGACTTACAAGGATTTTTCCCAAGCTTTTCTGTCTGTTTTATTTGCGCCTCGCGGTGGTATACTATAAATGGTTCTAAACAATACTTGATAGACACCAAATAAGATATTAAGGACGGAAAAAAACATGTCAACCATCACACTCTATCACTTTGAAGGCTGCCCCGCCTGCGGACGCGCCAAGGAATGGATTAAGGAAATAAAAGCTGAAAAGCCCGAATTGGCCAAAGCCCAAGTCGACATGGTCGATGTTCACAAAACCCCTGATTTCAAGTCACCCGCTCCCATCTACTAAGTGCCCACCTTCTTAAAGGATGGCAAAAAACTGGGTGAAGGCGCAGTCACCAAAGAGAAAATAGAACAAATGCTTCGCGAGGCCATTTAAGGCTGCCCTCGGGTGCTTTGATAAGCGCCTGAGGCGAAGAACAGGTTCACGGTATGGGCATA
>JAAZEI010000015.1 GCA_012512355.1 Clostridiales bacterium
GGGAACAATCGGTACCCCATCTTCTCCCTTAACAAAGGGTACTACCGGGTCAAGGACACCTCGCTCGTAGCGGCGATAATATTCATCCTCAGGATATAGAAAAATATCATTCACCCGGTCATAACGAGTCTCATCTGCTTCTACCAACACAAGCAAGTCTCCGCGCTCCAGTGCTTCTTCATAGTGCTTGGCTTCACTTTTTTCTATACCCATACCTGCCAAAGCACCGACTAGTCCTCCTGCGGCACCGCCAGCGGCAATGCCTCCAAGCGTCGCAGCGATCGGTCCTGCAGCCAGAAAGGGACCAATGCCGGGTATAGCCAAGGTGCCGATGCTCAGGAGCAATCCTCCTATACCGCCTATAATACCGCCGGTCGCAGCGCCCGCTCCGGCCGCGCGGCCGACAGCCTTTGAAGAATCAACATCTATATCTGTTCTATCCTCAAGCATTTCAAAACGCTCAGGGTTTTTCGCCAGAACGGAAATGTCATTGTTTTCATAACCCACTTCAAGGAGTCTCTTAATTGCCGATACAGCTTCATTTTCTGTCGGATAAACTCCGATTAAATACTTTTTAGCCATTTTATTTCCTTTCATTCGCTGTGCATTTTTATTTTATAATTCTCAATTAAATCAGGCAGAACATTCTTATTATGCTTTGCGGCCTGACTTTATTAATATACCCTTAGGTCAAAATATGAAACAAATAACACATACCCACAACGGCAAGCAATTCATATCCAGAGATTATTGCGTAAATAAACCATATAGATTGCGATAACATCAATATGATGTTCTAGGATCAAACGATGAAACGAACCAGCCATACAAGAGGAGACAAAAGATGGATTTTTAGGTCCTTATAAAAATCAATGGGTTTGGGAACAACTCCATTATCGGTATCATCAGACAAGGCTGAATTCAAAGGTGTGGACAGAGCGAACATGTCCTCCATGTGCTTTTTTAGTGTTTGATTAATCTGATCGCTGTACACTACCAGCATGGTTTCTGTGTTGATGTACGCGCTGCGAATATCAAAGTTAAATGAGCCAAACACACTGATGTTCTCATCAATGAGCAAGGCCTTTGTATGAACGGAATGATCTCCCTGGAACTCATTGAGGTTCATATCCAAATTTTTTATATTTGTCTTCTGAATCAAGAAATCTGCTGAAGCGATAAAGTTATTGCCTGATGCGCGAGAATTGATTAATACGGATAGCTCCAGCGGCTTTGCGATGACTGCAGACATGTCATTGTACATGCTCCTGTTTAAAATCAAATAAGGGGTCTGAAGCCAAATACGCTCCTGTGCCTGCTTCATCAAGTCAATCAATGCAGCCCACAGAACAGGCTCTTTCACCCCGATACCCGCCGGGTTGGTTAATATAGCCAATCCATCAATAGGCACGGTTTGCTTTATCCAATCCGCCGGCAGCATCAACTCAGGTCGTTTTAAACATAAATCTAAATAGTCTTGCTGCAGCCCACGCTCAAAAGCAAGAACTGCAAACGCCTCCTTTGGAGGTATCTTGGTCAATGCAGACGAGCCCCATTGACTCCACATAGATTCAAAATGTTTCGACATGATAAAAGCCGGATTGCTTTCATCAGGTGCTTGGCTAAAAACAAGAATATCCAGATCATCATTATATTCCGGGTGACCCGGCTTTGTGAAAAACTCATTTGATATATTACGGCCGCCAAAAACAATAATCTGTGCGTCCGAAATCATAAACTTTTCATGGTGTCTCGAATTAATTCCCATTGGGACCAACACGTTAATAGGGTTGTAGTATCTCAGCTGCATATTCTCGTGAGTACCTAGCACATAACTTAAATGACTGCGCGATAAATGAACCTTGCCCATAAACCCATCCATTAAGATGCGAACTTGCACACCTCTGTCAGCAGCTGCCATCAAGGCAGAGGCCACCAGATGTCCGCTCTCGTCATCCTGAAATAGATACGAACTGATGATGATGCTTTCTCTGGCATTTGCGATCATTCGGATTCTCGCATCAAGTGCCTCCTCGCCTGTCACCAGAATAGCAGCGCGGTTCCCCTCATGAGTGATCGGCTTTAAAAGGGATTGTGCTTTTGCCTGAGCGGGGTGAGCAGGTACAAAAGCATAGGGCAGCAAGAATGCGCCTAGATAAAAAATAATTAAAAAGGGAATAATTAGCCATATTTTAAATCTTCTTTTATTAAAATTCCTTGTCAAGGCTTTGGGCGGTCGGCTCAATTCGGGAGCACCTCCAGATAATAGCTGATGGTTCACTCATTAACATTTCATTTTTATAACTTTTAAGCAGTAAAAACAATTGTTATTATAGCATATAAGAGATTTTATGTTAATTTCCAAATGCATTGAGAGGCATCTCTGCGAACAATCTCTATCATACCCTTTTTTTGTTTTTACTTCCATAAAACAGCACAGACAAATGTCTGTGCTGTTTGGATTCGCAACTCTTTTTCATTCTCATTATATCAGTTCAAATATGCGACTGCCCACAGGTTTGGGTTCAATTAATGTTCGTGCTCGTGATGGTGCTCATCACAGATAGAGCCACTGTCAACCAGTGTACCTAATCGAAAGGCCTCTGCCGCGACGCGACTGTTGCCCGTAGCACCTGTGACAACTCGGATATTACGTTCATTGAAAATATCACAGGCCCCTTGGCCCATGCCGCCCGCAATGATCACTTCTACCCCCATATCCGCCAGGAAATTGGGCAGGAAACCAGGTTTATGGCCAGGGTTGGCGATTGGCTCGCCCAGTCCTGTGCTGGTATCCACAATTAAGAACTCCTCACAATGCCCAAAATGCTGGGCAACCTCACCATGCTGGGATGCAACTGCAATTTTCATCGATGATTCTCTCCTGTCTGTTTGATTAATTCAGCAACCGGTTTGAGCCAGTCAGCTTGTAGATCTTCAATAGTTCCTTGGTCACAGGCTTCCGACAGCGCCGGGTCGATGGGCAAACGGGCCAACAGGGGTAAGTGATGGTTTTTGGCAATTTCCTCAACATGACTTTCGCCAAAAATTTTGTGCTTTTTCCCTGTATCTGGGCAGACAAAATACGATAAATTCTCTACCAGGCCCATAATAGGAATATTCATCATTTCTGCCATTTTAACAGCTTTGCTCACAATCATCCCCACCAATTCCTGGGGCGAAGTCACCATCACAATGCCATCGATTGGCAGAGATTGAAAGATGGTCAGCGGGACGTCACCGGTGCCCGGTGGCATATCGATGAACATCACGTCCACATCATCCCACACCACATCTGTCCAAAACTGCTTAACCGTTCCGCCCAGAATAGGGCCACGCCACAGTACTGGATCGCTGTCATTTTCAAGCAGCAGGTTGACTGACATGATTTGGATGCCTTGACGGCTTACAATGGGAAGTATGTGGGTACCGTCACCTCTGGCTTTCCCTTTAATGCCAAAAGCTTTTGGAATGGAAGGGCCAGTAATATCTGCATCAAGAATAGCAGTTCTCATGCCCATCTTGTTGGCAGCTACTGCCAGCAAGCCGGTGACAGAAGATTTGCCCACTCCGCCCTTGCCGCTGACAACGGCAATCACCTTTCCCACCCTGCTATTCAAATTTAGATGCGCGCTTAGGTCCGGTGCTGCAGTTCTGTCCTCACAGGTTTCTTGGCAGTCTTCACAATGTTGGTCGCAATGCTCACTCATGGTGTCTCCTTTTAAAAAATAGTAATAGTCTGTCCGCAGGAGAGATATTGAAGCTGGTCTCCCAAGCGGTAATTAAGTTTTTCATAGGCCGTCAGGCCGGTGCAGTGGCAAGTGTAATACTGAGCTTTGGTTAGAGATAAGTAAGATGCAATATGATCCAGCAATTTATCGTCTGCGGTGCCTGATGAATGGCTCTCCAAATGAAACCCGCCAATCACGACATCCGGTTCACGCCCCGTAATTTTTTTAATATGTTCAAGTATATTGACAATGCCGTGATGCGAACAGCCCGTTAACAGCAGCATCTTCCCGTCTTCCTCTACAGTCATCACCTGCTCATGAGAAAAATCATCTGCCAGCATTTCCCCCTCTTTTTCCATCAGCAGACCGCTGTTGGTATCAGGGATAGGCTCGATAAGCTTGATATCTGAATGCAGTGTAATGCCGGGCATCAATTGGGTTTGCTTCTGTGCAAATATCATTCGTCCATTATTCATCAAGTGTTTCGCAAGACCGACATATTCAGTCTGTCCTGCATGTCTTTTTGCATATTGTCCGCCAAAAGCTTCTTCTCTGATGTGAATTGACGCTTTGTCATTCTCCTGGATGAAGGTGTCGATTCCTCCGCCGTGATCATAGTGACCGTGTGAAATAACCAAGTGGGTAACATCCGCAATATCTACATCCATTTTTTGAGCATTTCTAAAAAACGTGCCACTGGCTCCGGTATCAAAAAGGACAACAGCATCCTTTGTTTGAATAAGGACAGATAAACCATGCTCACTTTTAAGATCCTCTGAAATGCTTGTGTTTTCAGAGAGCATCGTGATTTTCATCTGCTTTTCTCTCCTTTCTTGTAAATACTCATGTTTACAATACGCCTTTTGAAAAGATTATTCAATCAGCAATAACAGAAGCGCAAGTGCCACACCCAAGAAAAACGCCATCGATGAGTGCTTTTTCTCGCCATCTTCTGCTTCGGGCAGAAGATGGGACGCCGAGAGATATATCAGCACACCAGCAACAAAACCAAGGGTTAGACCCAGGGTAGCGTCATTCACACGGCTGATGGCTGGATAAGCCAGCAACGCCCCAATGGGGGTTGAAATCGCTGCGACAAAAAAAGCATATATAGCCGATTTCTTAACTGAAAACCCGGATTTCATCAGCAGTGAAAAAGTAATGACTCCTTCTGCAAACTCATGAATGACAAGCCCCAAACCCGTCAGAATGCCCATGAGTGCGCTGACAGAGAAAGTGACTGTATACACAACACCGTCCAGCAGCGAATGGATAAAAATACCTTGCATGGCAGTGATGCCAAAAGCCAGAGATTTTTGTTTTGTCCGGTGCCTGATAAGTTTATTACTTAAAAACATAAACACAAAACCTGCAAGCGCTGCAATACCCGCATGCTCGTTTTTTGAAAGAGCTCCTGGCAGCGCCATGATGAGAGGAGAGGTGATGAGCATGCCGGCTGCAAAGCACATAAAATACTCCTGCGTCTTCTCAGCCCAACTTTTATTTCGATAAATAACATAAATGCCCAGACTGTTGACCAGCATAGCACTCATTGAAAAAAGCAAAATTAAAGGAAAAGGATTGTTATGGCTCATGTCTCATTACCTCAAACTTCAAAAAGCGGTTTATTTATATTGTTAAAAGTTTAATCATTGTTTTTTCGTACACTTCACGCACCGCGAACCCTGCAGGGCTTGAAATATCCGCAATGGATTCGCCACGGTTGAGTGCGTTAAACACCTGCTTGTCGTAGGGGATGGTCCCGACAAAATCGATCTCTTCTTTTTTACAATATCGCCGAATATCTTCCGCCTTTGCTGGGTTTAGATCTGCTTTGTTCACACAAATAGCAATATCTGTCCCCATTCCCCTGGCCGTTTCTACAATACGCGTCAAGTCACTCATACCGGAAATAGAAGGTTCTGCCACTATCAGGGTCAGAGAAGCCCCGCTTAATGACGCAATAACCGGACATCCGATACCAGGAGAACCATCAATGATTGCAAAGGGTATGCTTTCATCACTGGCCAGATTCATTCTTTTTTTAACTTCACTTACGAGCTTGCCTGTTGTGCCGCTGCCCATCTTGAGCAGCGCGGTTGAAAAAACCCAGTCGCTGTCCAGGCATAATGTCATCGTACCCGCTTGATGCGCAGCCATGGAGATGGCTTTGACAGGGCAAAGCCGCTCGCATACCCCGCACCCTTCGCAGCGAAGAGAGTCTACATGATAAACAGGGTTGGATACTATGGCATCAAAACGACAATGCGCAGCACATATTCCGCAGCTGATGCAAATGTCTGATTGAATAACAGCTTTCCCCAGATCAAAATATGCCTCTGTTTGTGTTTTTTCGCACTGCGGTGTCACCAGGGCCAAGTTGGGTGCATCCACATCGCAGTCGGCATAGGCTCTGGCCTGTGATAAACGAATCATGGCGCTGGCAACAGTTGTTTTGCCAGTACCGCCTTTGCCGCTAAGAATGACTAACTGCCGCATGCGATATCTCCTTTGTCAATTGATGAAGTAAATCAGAAAATATGTCATGGTACTTATCATCTTCATTTGCTGCAATCAAGGCGTTTGAATGCATTAGACCAAGTACCGGGTCATGGGGAATGCGAGCAAAAATTGGAATATTATGCTCTCTGCAAAACCTTTCAGCAGGATTGGTCCCTTCCGTGCACTTATTCAGCACTGCAGCAAACGGTTTTTTAAACAGCCTGACAAGTTCATATACCATGCTAAGGTCATGCACCCCAAAGCGTGTAGGCTCTACCACCAGTAGACAGAAATCCGCATCTGTAATGCTCTCCATCGCCATACAGGAACTGCCAGGAGGACAATCTATAAAAATTTGTTCATGATGATCAGAGGCAGGAACAGCCAGCAGTTCTTGAATAATTGGTATCCCTGAAGCTTCTCCGGGGTTTAAAAAACCGGATTTGACTGCTACTGCGCCTGAAGAGCCTTCGCGTACGCAGCCAATAGGTCTGTCTTCTTCATGAAGCGCATTTTGAGGGCAAAATAGAACACAGCCTCCGCACGAGTGGCAGATGCCATCAAAAATAAGAAGGGAATTTTTGGCCAAAGCCAAAGCATTGAAAGCGCAGAAATCAACGCAAACCCTGCACCCGTCACAAAGGGCAGGGTTAACACGGGGCACTCGGACAGTGACGGTTTTTTCTAAGATATGTTCCGGCTTGAAAAAAAGATGACCGTTTGGTTCTTCTACATCACAGTCAATGTACATGGCATGCTCTGCGACACTGGCCAAATTGACAGACACCAGAGTTTTGCCGGTACCGCCTTTGCCGCTCAAAATTGCAATTCTTTGTTTACTCACCAGCCTGACCGTGTAATCCTTTGTGAATCTCGCTGAGCTGCGTTAATCTGCCTTCTTCGAAAGCTTTAATATTGTCCATGGCACTAAGATTATCAAGAGACTTGTATAGTTTTATGCCAGCTGCCTTGAGTACATCAGCTGCATTTTGTCCGCATCGCGGAGTTAAAAGAACTTCAGCGCCGCTATCGACTACTATCTGAGCTGCCAGAACACCAGCTCCACCGGCGCTGTGAGCAGCAATATTTTCACGCAGCTGCGTTGAATCCAGACTGTCATCATGAATAAGATAAAAAGGAGCCCTCCCAAAAGAAGTCGCGACCTCAGAAGCTGTAGTGTTGCTATTGACCGGTATTGCGATTTTCATTTTCATCCTCCTGAATTTTTATTGTATTATCTTGCTGTATACGGTTGATCCCTATTCCCCTGCTTGGACGGCCGGACCCCTGACCTTGACCTCGTCCTTGCCCTTGACTTTGACCTCGTCCTTGCCCTTGACCTTTTCCACGTCCTAGGCCACGTCCTTGTCCTGGGTGATGATATCTGCAACCCTGTCCACAGCCTCCATCCAAATTGTCGCATAGCCTGTATTCTCCGCCATCTATTGACAGCATCAGACCTTCGACCAAAAACTTCGCAATTTTGTTTCTGGCCTCAGCATATATTCCCTGCACTGTGGTGCGCGCAACATTCATTTGAATGGCACATTCTTCCTGGGTAAATCTTTCCAGGTCGATAAGGCGGATACTTTCATATTCATCCACCGTCAGGCTGACGATATCTCCAAGCCCTTTGGCATCCAGCGGACCAAAACGTCGGCTTTGGGGCAGCTTGCATACATGTCGATATTTAATGGGTCTGGACAAATCTTCACCTCATTTTTTTAGCAGGCGGGGGAGCGTCCTCCCGCCGCCTATTGTTTAGTTACTCGCTTTGCAGTGTTTTGTCAAGGGCATCCAGCTGAGCTTTAAGGTTGTCACGCCTCTGCTGCAGCTGCTCTCTTGAAGCTTGAACAGGATTGTCGTTTATCGCCATGGCCCTGCCATACCCTTGACCATAGTTCATACCGCGCCCTGCTCCGGCACCACGGCCTCTTGCACCGCCTCGGCCCATTGTGCAGCCGATTCTTTGACCACCTCCGCAAGGGCCAAAGCCCCTACCTGTCATCGCTCCGGTCCCCATGGGACCAGTTCCATCCATTCTTGGCATATGTTTTCACCTCCTTATAGTTATTGACATATGTCACTTACAACACCATCATACCACATTACTGACATATGTCAATAACTATTTTTCGGTTCAAAATGAAATATTTTCTTTAGTCTAATAGCTGAAAGTAAATCATCTTCATCCGCCTCTCGCCTAGGAATAAAAAGAATGAGGGAGATTTCGGAATTGATACCGCATAGATAATTGGCATCTCTTTACAATACGATCTATGTATAGCGGGTTTATCATTATCGAAATTAGGGTAAATCATTAACAGTTGAAAGGCTGTTCAACTGTATTGGATAGATTATGAAATCATCAGAAGGAGGAAATAAATGACTAAATCATATAGTATCATAGGCCTTGATTGCGCGAATTGCTCAACTAAAATAGAGCGGAAAATAACCGGATTGTCCGGAGTTCATGATGTTCGCGTTAATTTTCTGACTCAAAAATTAACATTGGAAGCTGATGAAGTCAAAATGCATGCTCTCGCACAGCAGGCAGCTCGAATCGTACGTGAAGTGGAGATAGGTGCCCGGCTCCTCCTGCCCAAAGTATGAAGATCAAGCTTCGGCTTATTTTATTTGCATCAGCTTTATTTGCTGCGGGTTTCTTCTTTGAAAATGGTAAGGTCTGGCGAATTGTGTTGATGCTGGGTGCCTATGTCTTGGTGGGTTATGATGTTCTATGGCGCGCATCGAGAAATATTTCCCGCGGAAAAATATTTGACGAGAACTTTCTGATGTCTCTTGCCACTATCGGCGCTGTGATTATCGGTCAATACGCTGAGGCTGTGGCGGTGATGGTATTTTACCAGACCGGCGAATTATTTCAAGATTACGCAATTGACCGTTCCCGGCGCTCCATCGCGCAAACCATGGATTTGCGACCAGACTCGGCAAATCTCATCACCGCCAGCGGCATCATTGCTGTGGATCCGCAAAATATAAAAGTGGGAGATATGATCCTGATTCGTCCTGGCGAGAAGGTGCCTCTGGATGGCATTGTTGAAGATGGCATCACGATGCTTGATACGGCTGCCCTGACGGGCGAACCGCTTCCCAAGGAAGTGAGGCCGGGAGACAATATCTTAAGCGGCTGTGTCAACCTCTCAGGAGTGATCTCCCTTCGAGTCAATAAGATATTTGGCGAGTCTACCATCAGTCAAATTTTAGAAATGGTAGAACATGCGACAGACAAAAAATCTCGTCAGGAAAAGTTTATCACCCGCTTTTCAGAAGTCTATACACCCATCGTAGTTGTATCAGCTTTGCTGCTGGCATTTTTACCACCGCTTCTGGTGCAAGGAGCGGAACTCTCAGACTGGGTATATCGGTCATTGAATTTTCTGGTCGTATCCTGCCCCTGCGCGCTGGTTATCTCCATTCCTCTCTCTTTTTTTGGCGGCATCGGCGGCGCATCACGTGCGGGCATCCTGGTAAAAGGCTCCAACCACATGGAGGCACTCGCCAAAGCCCAAACTTTTGTTTTTGATAAAACCGGCACCTTAACACTTGGCAGCTTTTCCGTACAAAAAATCAATCCAGCCAGGGGCAATGAAAAAACACTTTTAGAATTAGCAGCCCTGGCGGAAAGCCAATCCAACCACCCCATTGCCCAGTCGATCCGACAATCGCACGGGCAGACATTGGACGCGAATCGTGTACAGAACATTGAGGAGATGGCAGGCGGGGGTGTGAGCGCTCGCATAGATGGAATCGATACGCTCATCGGCACACAGCGGATGCTAAATGAGCGAGGTGTTGTTGTACCGCAGGTAGATTCCCCGGGCACGGTCACCCATATATCCCAAAAAGGTGAATATCATGGTCACTTGATTATCTCAGACAAGATCAAGCCCTGTGCCAAAGAGGCACTGCAAAGGCTGCGCGCCAGGGGCGTCAAACAGCTGGTGATGCTCACCGGCGATAATGAACAGGTTGGGCGCATCACGGCAGACCGCTTGAATATTGACTTAGTCTTTGCAGGACTGCTTCCGCAGGATAAAGTTATAAAGTTGGAAGAGTTATTAGCCCAGCCAAACCGCAGAGGTACTCTGGCTTTTGTTGGCGATGGGGTTAACGATGCGCCTGTTTTGGCGCGCGCTGATGTCGGCATCGCCATGGGGGCCCTGGGGTCGGACGCAGCCATCGAAGCCGCCGATATTGTCATTATGAATGATGATCCCTGTAAAATGGCCTCAGCTCTTGATATCGCCAGGCGAACCGTGCACATTGCCAAACAAAATGCTGGCTTCGCCTTATCGGTTAAAGCTTTGGTGCTGGGCCTGAGCGCTTTTGGGCTGTCTACCCTCTGGATGGCTGTATTTGCTGATGTCGGCGTGACAATACTGGTCATCCTCAATGCCATGCGCGCTTTGCGCGTACCAAAAGAAGCCTTCAGCTGCTCTGAGGATTCTAACTGTCCTGTCAAAACAGTATGAGCAAGTATATTTTGGATACACGCATTGGTTATGCCTGTGTAAACCCGGATGTCCGAGATGGGGGCTTTAAAACCTGTCGCCTGGCTGACGCCAGTTATGAGAAATTGTATCCGCTTATTAGCCACAACCTGGATGCTCTGGAAAAAATAATCGAATATAACGCTAAAAACCATCTCCTTCTTTTTCGCATCTCCTCTGATTTAATTCCTTTTGGCTCACGGCCGGAAGCCTTTATTGACTGGCGCAAAGAGTTTAAGGAGAGGTTTTCACAAATCGGAAAAAAGATAAGCGAAAGCGGTATGCGTGTATCAATGCACCCAGGGCAATATACTGTACTCAACTCAAAACGAGCCGAAGTTGCGGTGGCTGCCGTACGTGATTTGGTTTACCATGCAGATGTGCTTTCAATGCTTGGCACTGACTCAGACAGTAAAATTATCCTTCACATCGGAGGCGCATATGGCAATAAGGATGAAGCTAAACATACTTTTGTGCGCCGCTACCACCACTTGTCTGCACAAATCAAAAAACGGCTTGTTATTGAAAATGATGACAAGCTTTTTAACATCTCTGATCTTCTTTGGGTGAGCGAGCAAACCGGAGCTCCGGTTGTCTATGACAACCTGCATGACCAGATTAACCCATCAGATAATAAGATAAGCCAAGAGATGTGGATCGAAAAAGCTGCAGACACCTGGAATAGCACAAGCGGACGGCAGAAAATCCATTATAGCCAGCAAGACAGCGACAAAAAAGGCGGCGCTCATTCACAGACAATTGACGCAAGCGCATTTATTGAGTTTTACAGCAAACTTGTGAATCGGGATATCGATATCATGCTCGAAGTGAAAGACAAAAACAGGTCTGCTATCAAAGTAAACCTCTGCCTGAAACCCGATATCCGAGGGCTGGAGCGGGAATGGGCCAGATACAAATATTTGGTGCTGGGCAAAGACGCCGCTGCCTACCATCGCATCAGAACGCTTCTCAAAGAGAAGCAAAATCCGGATGCTCTTTCGTTTTATGAGATTATAGATTCTTCTCTTCGTCTGCCTGATCTTCATGGGCGCCAAATCAATGCCCTGATGCATGTATGGGGATACTTTAAAAATCGTGCAAGTGACCATGAGAAAATAGTCTTCAGCCAAAAGATCAAGGACTATGCTGATGGTACAGCAAGCCTGACTAGCATTAGAAAAATGCTTTTAAAATTGAGTCTGAAGTATCAGGAGAATTATCTGCTCGACGGATATTTTTTTAGCTGATACAAAACACTGCTTGATCAAGCAGTGTTTTCAAAATTATTTTTTGGTTATATGTCTGACATAAATAGTTATGCAAAGTTGCTCAGGCTAACTTATATTCTTTTCTGATCCTTAAGCCATCTGGCTGTATCGCGGATGCTTTCTTCAATTGGCCGCGCATAAAACCCAAGATCTCTTTTTGCTTTTTCAGAAGAAAAGTGACTGTTTGTCAAAACTGTCAGTAGGGAGTAAGCAGAAAAAACAGGTGTTTGTTTGCGAATTCTATACCATAGGGAGAAGAGTGGCAAAGAAAGACGAGCCAGCCAGGAGGGCGCTTTGAAAAGCAGTTTCTTTTCCCCTGAAATCTCTGAGAATATTCGTAAGATCTCCATAACAGTAATGTACTGCCCAGCCAAAATAAAGTCTTCTCCAATTAAATCTTTGTCACAAACAGATAATATCCCGCGGGCTACATCCCTTACATCCACAAAGTTATATCCTCCATGGACACCCATGGGAATGCGCCCCTGAAAATAATCAATAAACAGCTGTGTCATGTTGCCGCTGGCATAATCACCCGGTCCGCTAATACCCGATGGAAATATAATATTCACCTTCAAGCCATGATGATTGCGCTGATTCATCACCATCTGACAAGCTTCTGCCTTTGTTTTTGCATAACAGCCGACAACCGCGTCCGGATCCGTCATTTCAGGCTCAGTGATTATTTCGTCCTCCGGCTTTTCAGTAATTGCGTGGACGGAAGAAATATATATCAACTTTCGTATCTGGGGATCAAAGCACCGCTTCACAACATTTCGGGCACCATCCACATTGACACTTCTAACCTTTTCTTCCATGGTCAGACTCATCGTGATGATGGCTGCGCTGTGAATCACAATCGCTTGCTGGTCTGGGGACAGCTGAAAAAACTGATCAAGGTCAGACTCAATGAGAACATTTCCCTCTATAACCTCTACTTCCGAAGGCAGTTTTTTTATATTTTTATCCCCCGCCAAAGCCAGGACCCGGACCCGGTCACCCCGGTTTATCAGCTGAGAGACGATATTGCCACCTAGGAATCCAGCGCCGCCTGTCACCAAATATATCAGATTCAATTCCGTCTCCTTTTTAAGCTTATGACTACCGAAGCTAATTTGATTGCTTTATTTATTCTACAACATGATAAACCATCTTACAAGCAAGTCATCACCTGACAGACTTCAAACAATGAGGTTTTTAGTCGAGTTCAAAAAAAGTCAGGCTTTATTAAATGAAAGCCTGACCTTAACTGATTGAAGAATGCTGTTATTACAGCCATTCCTGATATTTTTTGATGTACATGGTCTTCACCAGCTGTGTAGAAATGAAATATGCAATCAGGACGACAACCAACCAGGGTGTGAAAGACATCGGCAGCTTGTGCATATCGATTCCTGTGGCGAGATTTGTAAAACCTATCACCACAGCAACTACTGAAACCAACAATGTCGATACAAGCAGCGGCCAAGATGGCCAGCTTTGAATAAAAGGCAGCCTGGATGTACGAATCATGTAAATGACCAGTGCCTGTGATACAACCCCAAATACAAACCATCCTGCTTGAAACAGAGGTGCTTTAGCAATGCTGTTGGCGCCCAAAACCCACCAAAGAATCCCGAAGCACAAGAGGTCAAAAATACTGCTTAAAGGGCCCATCACAAGCATAAAACGCTTGATCGAATCCGTCTCCCACCTGCGCGGTTTGCGAATATAGGTCTGGTCCACCTGGTCAAAGGGAATGCCCAGCTGTGCAAAATCGTTGAGAAGGTTCTGCGTGAGGATTTGGATGGGAAGCATCGGAAGGAAAGGCAAAAAGATGCTGGCCACCAAGACTGACACCATGTTGCCAAAGTTTCCGCTGGCCGCCATTTTGATGTATTTAACGATATTTCCAAAGGTTTTCCGACCTTGAGTCACACCTTCTTCCAATACCAAAAGATCCTTTTCAAGCAAAATGATATCTGCTGTTTCCTTGGCGATATCGACAGCTGTGTCCACAGAGATACCGACATCAGCCTGTCGCATAGCCTGGGCATCATTGATGCCGTCTCCCATATAACCCACTGTATGCCCCACGGTCTGAAAAGCCTTCACTACCCGTTCTTTCTGAAGGGGTGTTAGTTTAGCAAACAAATCGCATTCTTTAACGATTTCGTGCAAAGCGTTGTCATCCATCGCTTCCACATTGCGTCCCGTCATGACAGTAGATGTATTGATGCCAACTTTATTGCATACTTTGATTGCAACGCCTTCACTGTCTCCGGTGAGTACGACCGTTCTCACACCATGCTCACGCAGGGCATCGATGGCAATTTTTGCACTCTCCTTAGGCGGATCAAGGAATCCGACGAACCCTATGAGCACCATATCGCTCTCATCTTCCACACCGAAGGAATGGCTATCGGGCACTTCATTCTTTTGCGCGACAGCAATGATGCGCAAGCCCTGTGTATTGTATTTATTGTAAGTTCTCATCGCCTCTTCAATGATGTGCTCATCCAGAGGGACAATCTGTCCGTTCATCTCGGCAAAAGAGGAGATGGATATCATTTCTTCCACTGCCCCTTTGGTGATGAGCTGACGCTTTCCCGTCGTATCTTCCAAAACAACACTCATCCTGCGTCTGGTGAAGTCAAAGGGAATTTCATCTACGACTTGATATTTATCAAGCAGATATTCCAGGCCATACTGTGTGGCGCGATTAATTATCGCCAGGTCAATCAAATTTTTAAGACCTGTTTGAAAATAACTGTTGATATATGCATGACGCAGGATACGCTGGTCATCCTCTCCGTGCAAATCCATGTACTTTTCAAGAATAATTTTGTCTTCAGTCAGGGTGCCTGTCTTATCGGTACAAAGTACATCCATCTCACCAAAGCTTTGAATCGCACCCAGAGTGCGCACAATTACCTTATGCTTGGACATGTTAACGGCGCCTTTGGCGAGAGTCGATGTCATGATCATGGGCAGCATTTGAGGTGTAAGGCCCACTGCCACACTAACTGCAAACAGAAAAGCCTGGGCCCAATCACCTTTGGCCAGTCCATTGATCAAAAACACAACAGGCACAAGCAGCAGCATCATTCGCACCAACAGCATACTGACAGAGCTTACGCCCCGCTCAAAGCTCGACTGAGCCCTGTTGCCTGATAGCGATTTAGCCATTGAGCCAAGATAAGTGCTGTTGCCGCTTGATAAAACCAGGGCATCAGCGCTGCCGCTGATGATGTCCGAACCCATGAAACCGATATTGCCGATATCGGTCATCGATTCATCATCATCTTCATCCAGATGACTGAACTTTTCAACCGGCATTGATTCTCCCGTCAAAGGTGCCTGCGCAACAAAGGTATCCTTGGTCCTGATAAAGCGCAGATCACCCGGCAGCATGTCTCCGGCTGAAAGCTTGACTATATCACCGGGTACTACTTCATCCATAGAAATTTCAATGAGGCGGCCATCTCGGTACACATCTGCCTTGTTGGAAATCGCCTTTGAAAGCGCTTCTGCCGCCTTGTTGGACCGCTGGCTCTGAACAAAGGCCAACCCGCTTGATAATAAAACCAGCGACAGGATGATAATCACCGTCACATAATCCGGTTTGGGCGCTGTCGCAACATCGGTAATATAAGTAACGACCGCGATAACCAGAAGAATAATATTAAACGGATTAATCAAAGCCTCTCTTAGCCGGTGCCAAACCGTATTTTTGGTTCCTGCAGTGATGACATTTTTACC
>JAAZEI010000126.1 GCA_012512355.1 Clostridiales bacterium
AAAAGAAAACCCCAACTCTTCCCGAACCCAAAGAAGTATTAAACCAGGGCAAGCCTACACACGGAATTTATGTCGAAGGCGGAGCCGGTATGCTGGTCCGCTTTGCACATTGCTGCAACCCTGTACCGGGTGATGAAATAACAGGGTACATCACCAGGGGCCGGGGTGTCACAGTGCATAAAGCTGACTGCGTAAACGCCATCAATTCAGAGCCCGAACGTTCGATTGGGGTGAGCTGGGCTGATGAGGGAACAGGAATTTTCAATGCAGCAGTTCGGATTGTGGCCTATGATCACCCGAGTTTGCTTGGAGAAATCACAGTATTCGTTTCTGATCTGGGCGCTCCTGTAAGTGCGGTTTCCATGAAAGCAAATAAAAATGGAACCATGACCATTCACATGGTTTTGCAGGTGGGCAGCAAAGAGCAGCTGCGCCAGGCTGTCAGCCGTATACAGAAGCGATCGGATGTGCTGGAAGCCTACCGCAGCGTCAGTTAGGAGCAGTATGAGAAGCGTTGTTCAAAGAGTGCTGGAAGCCCAGGTCTATACAGAAGGGGAGCTTATTTCATCCATTGGGCCGGGTTTGCTGGTTTTGCTTGGCGTAGAAGTCGGCGATAGTTTAAAAGATTCGCAGTACATGGCAGACAAAATTGCCAAGCTGCGCATATTTGAAGATAATGATGGGAAGATGAATCTCTCAGTAAGGGATGTGTCTGGGCAGGTGATGGTGGTGAGTCAGTTTACTCTGCTGGGCGATGCAAGAGGACAGAACAGACCGGGCTTTACGCAGGCAGAGGACCCTGAAAAGGCCAACGAACTGTATCTTGCCTGCTGTGAACGTTTGGAGGAGAAGTGGAGCATCATACCGGCCAAAGGAAAATTTCGGAGCCATATGCAGGTGAAGCTCATCAATGATGGCCCCGTTACCTTGCTGCTGGACAGTAAAAAAAGCTTTTAACAGGAGAAATTTATGATTATTAAAGTGATTCCCAATGGGGAAATACAGGAAAATTGTTATATTTTGACACTTGAAGGTCGGGATGATGCCATCTTGATAGATCCCGGCAGTGAGCCCGAGAAGATAAAAATGGAGCTGGGTACAAAAAAAGTGGTAGCCACTCTGCTGACGCATGGCCATTGGGATCATACGGGGGCTTTGATGAGCTTTGCAGAGGCGCCTTTGTATATGCACGAGGAAGATTTGCCGCTTCTCAAGAGCACCCGCTTTAAGTTTGGAGATTTTGACCAGGAGCTTTCGCCCAGACCCGAGCCGACAGACTTTGTCAGGGATGGGCAGGTATTGAAGCTTGCTGGCATCACTTTGCAGGTCATGCATACGCCCGGTCATACACCTGGTGGCGTCTGCTATGTTGCGGGTGACGATGTGTTTACAGGGGATACCATTTTTGATGGGGACTATGGCAGGACAGATTTGCCGGGTGGTTCGATGCAGCAAATGCGACAATCACTGCGAAAAATATTAGCTTTGCATGGTTTGTATGCTCACCCGGGTCATGGAAATAGTTTTATCATTCCATGAAACTGCTCATAACCACGCCGCAAACAGGTTTTATCAAAGAGTTGGCTGAAGTTGCAGCCATCTTCTTTGGACAGGTAATCCTAACAGAGGCTGCGAATGAAGCCCAACTGAAGGTGATTCATTCAGAAGATATCCGGGGACAAGAACGGTACTGCACTGTTTCTATTGAGGGCTTATATGCGCACCAGATATCAAATAGCGAGATTGTGTTGGAAGAAGAGATCGCAAACAAACGCATGCACAAGCGTCAGGTGAAGAATGCGCTTTATCAGGCTTTGAAGAGAAGTGTGGGTTCACAGCCTCCCTGGGGCTCTCTCACCGGTATTCGTCCAACCAGACTGGTATATGAGGCAATGTCGCAGGGCATTAGTCTGGAAGATGCGCTCAAGTTCATTCGCGAAACTTTTGATGTGATTCCAGTCAAAGCTGAGCTGCTGGGGCAGGTCATCAGATCGCAGCAAAAAATGAAACCTGCCGCAGCCAATGAGGTGGATGTTTATATTGGTATCCCTTTTTGCGAGAGCCGCTGCCGTTATTGCAGCTTCATCAGCTCTCAAGTAGGCAATCGGAGCAAAATAGTACCCTACACAGACGCTTTGGTTCATGAAATACATCAAATGATTCAATTAATTCATTCGCGGGGCTTTAAGATTCGTGCCTTTTATATGGGTGGCGGCACGCCAACCGCGCTTGATGCCGAGCTGTTGGATAAAGTGCTAACAGCAGCCAGCCCCATTCTATGTGCCTGTTATGAAAAAACAGTTGAAGCCGGAAGGCCTGACAGCATCACAAAAGAAAGGCTGCATGTACTCCAGAAGCATCATATAGGTCGCATTTCAATCAATCCACAGACTATACACGACAAAAGCTTAGAAATAATTGGTCGCAGGCATACCCATGCCCAAACTCAGGCAGCCTATGAGCTGGCTAATTCCATGGGTTTTGAACACATCAACATGGATCTGATTGCTGGTCTTCCCGGTGAAACTGTAGATATGTTTAAGCAGACGCTCTCATGGGCTCGTGAGATAGCACCCCAGAGCCTCACAGTCCATAGCTTATGCGTCAAGCGCTCAAGCGAGATGCACCGCTGGCAGGATAGCTTGCCCGAAGCCTCAGCAGTGGAAGAAATGGTCAGTTTGGGCCTTGAATCGGCCCTGAGCATGGGGATGGAACCATATTATCTTTATCGTCAAAAACATATGGCGGGCAATCTGGAAAATGTGGGCTACGCCTTACCTGATATGGCTTGCTTATACAATGTTGATACCATGGAAGATACGGTCAGCATTCTGGCCATGGGTGCGGGAGGTATATCAAAACGCGTCACACCCAGAAGGGATATGGTTTACCGGGCACCCAATGTAAAAGAAATTGATTGCTATATTGAAAGAATTGATGAATTGATTGAGCGCAAACGTAAGCTTTGGTCATAACATCTCAGGATTATAAAAAAAACAAGTACTCTTGAAACCCGCATCGCACTGCTGCTGTGGGTCTTTTGTTTGTTTATTTCTAAACATTATTGGTTAAATGATGTAAAAAATGGTTATATTACTTACAAGAGTGCATTGACACCAACACGAGAATCAAGGAGGTTGAAAAATGAAATCTTTAACTGATACCTATAAACTTTTAAATGGCGTCAAAATCCCCTGCATAGGCTTTGGAACCTGGCAGGT
>JAAZEI010000127.1 GCA_012512355.1 Clostridiales bacterium
ACATCGGGCAGCGCGCGGTTGATGATGACTGCCATCGCATAGGCAATAAATGATGTTTTTAGCTCGCTTTCCAAGTCCGCCGGAAGCAGCCTGTCTTGAATATCGCTCATATTGTCCCCTTCAGCTTAGACATCTAAATTCGCTACCAAATCGTAGTTCTGCTCGATAAAATCACGTCTGGGCTCCACCTGATCACCCATCAGCAGGGTCATGGCCTCGTCAGCCGCGATGGCGTCATAGGCGGTCACTTGCTTCATGGTGCGTGTTTCAGGGTTCATGGTGGTGGTCCATAGCTGTTCGGCACTCATTTCACCCAGGCCCTTATAACGCTGAAGCTCGGGCTTTGGGTCACGGCCAATGCGGTCCAGCAGTTCCTGCAGCTCTTTGTCATCATAGACATAGTGCTCTTGCTTGCCCTTGGTTACCTTGTAAAGAGGCGGCATGGCGATATAGACAAAGCCATTGTCAATCAGGGGGCGCATGTAACGATAGAAGAAGGTGAGCAGAAGAATGCGGATATGCGCACCATCCACATCAGCGTCTGTCATGCAGACGATGCGGTGATAGCGCAGCTTGCTGATGTCAAACTCACTGCCGACCCCGCCGCCAAAGGCGGTGATCATGTTCTTGATTTCGTTGTTCATCAGGGCCTTGTCAATACGTGTTTTCTCAACGTTGAGAATTTTACCTCGCAGCGGCAAAATAGCCTGGAAGTGTCTGTCACGGCCAGTCTTGGCGCTGCCGCCTGCCGACTCACCCTCAACAATGAATATTTCGCACTTGGCCGGGTCTGTCTCAGAACAGTCAGCCAGCTTTCCGGGCAGTGCTGATGATTCAAGAACAGACTTTCTGCGGGTTAAATCGCGTGCTTTGCGAGCAGCTTCACGCGCCCGGGCTGCTCCCAGACAGCGGTCAAGAATAGCCCTGGCGACAGAAGGATTTTCCTCAAGATAAGCCTTGAGGTTTTCACTCACCAAACCATCCACGATACCGCGCACTGCGGAGTTGCCCAGCTTTGACTTGGTTTGCCCTTCAAACTGCGGTTCATGCAGCTTGACGGATATAATAGCCGCCAGGCTCTCTCTGACGTCTTCGCTTTTTAGATTGGTATCGGCATCCTTTAAGAATTTGTACCTGCGGCCATAATCATTGAGGGTGCGCGTCAGGGCAGCCGAGAAGCCCTGAAGGTGGGTGCCGCCCTCGGGCGTATGAATGTTGTTGGCAAAAGAGAAGATGTTTTCGGAGTAGGCGTCATTGTACTGCATCGCCACTTCGACTGAGACCTCGTTTTTCATCCCCTCAAAATAAATAGGTTCGGGGAAGAGCACCTGTTTGCTTTTGTTGATATATTTTACGAACTCGGAAATACCGCCTTCAAAGTGATAGACGCGCTCATCGGGAGCATCGCCTCGCTCATCGGTGATGATGATGCGAATGCCTTTGTTGAGAAAGGCCATCTCCCGCATGCGTACACGCAGGGTGTCAAAGCGGACGCTGGCATCCTCTTCAAAGATGCCCTGGGGATTATCCTCGCTTTTTATATCAGGCCAAAAACGAATGGTGGTGCCTGTGCGGTCGGTTTCGCCGATGATCCGCAGGTCGTAGTCGACCTTGCCCCTGGTGTACTCCTGCTGGTGAATTTTGCCATCCTGATAGACGGTCACCATCATGCGTCGGGACAGGGCATTGACAACTGAGGCGCCAACACCATGCAGACCGCCGGATACCTTATAGCCATCCCCGCCAAATTTGCCGCCTGCATGCAAGATGGTGAGGCAGACTTCCACCGCGGGCCGCTGAAGCTTGGGATGAATACCCACGGGAAAACCGCGGCCGTCATCTTTCACCTCAATGGAGCCATCGGCGATCAGCCTGATCTCTACCTGGCTGCAGTAACCGGCGAGCGCTTCGTCAATGGAGTTATCAACAATTTCATAGACCAAGTGATGCAGGCCATTGGCATCAGTTGAGCCAATGTACATGCCGGGGCGTTTGCGCACTGCTTCCAGCCCCTCCAGCACCTGTATCTGTGTTTCATCATAATGGGCATCGACATGCGTTGCCATTGTGTTTAAATTTTCTTTGCGTTCGGTCATTGTTCCCCTCGTTTTCTTCGTTCAAACTGCTGTATATTCACATCTGTTATTATACCATAAAATGGTCGCTTAGTGAAGAGATAATACAAGCTCCCACTCCTCAAATGATTAGGTTTCATATAAAGTTTTTTGATCTTTTAGCAAATGATTTTCTTTGTATGTTTTGGTTAAAGAGACTTGGGGTTTTTCGCGCATCAAGCTATACTTCATGAGGATGCTGGAAAGGTCATTCGGACTGCAAAACTCGTTTTTTCATCTTAATTTCAGCAGCCTCTTGTTTGTTCAGACTATTCGAATGAGTTAATGCGTCGATGCTTTGAAAGATTTTTCGTCTCCGCTAAGTCGAGTAAAGGAGGCGTAGCGCAGTCTACGCTGACTGAGCGAGACAACGCGGGGGCGGAAAAGAATCGATGCATCAAAGCAGTAATGATTGAGAGTAGTATCAGTATCCGCAGGGAGAAGGCGCTGGCGACAGCTCAAAAAACAAGGCCGTCTGATTTCAGACAGCCTTGTTAATCAATATGAGGGTCGCTTGACTGTGGGTTAAGGCGTGACAGTCTCAGGCTCGACGGGCATGACCTCGCCGTTGTCTGTTATTTCCGTCATCATGCTTGTGATGAGCATATTGAGAATCGGGCCTTCCTCAGGCAATACGACATTAAGCCTTTGGAGCATTGCTTCAACGCCCACCATCAGCTTTTCGCCCAGAAGCTGGGTATCTTTTTCGTTCATATTCTCAGAGATGATCACTTCTTCATAACCATCAAGCGCTATCATCGGCAGTGCTTCTTCTGTTTCGCTTTCGGTAGCATGAATGGTGATGAGAGGCTGAGGGCTGAGGAAACTGATGGCAAAGGTTGATTCTGATTCATATTTTCCCGTCAGACTGCTGGCGTTGTCGATGGCAAGGCCAATATTCAAGCCGGATATGAATAGATTCATCCTGGTATTAACAAGCTGTTTGTTCTCTGCTTGATTTTTTTCTTCAAGACCTGTCACTTCAACCAGGACCCCCTCAGGATTTGAGCCATCAAGGATGCCCGCACGAAGCGCCGCCCAGTCTGCGGTCGCAGACGGCTCACCCTGCGAGAAGAGCAGCGAGAAGTGCATATCATGTTTGTCCACTCCAGGCAGTACGCTAAAGGAAAGGAGGGCAAAAGGCACTTCTTCATCAATCAGTTCTGCCTGAACAAACATTCCTTTTGTCTGACTGTCTGCATAGGTATCAACATTGGCTAGAACTTTATTGGGTTCCGCTCTCATTTTGGCAATCGCATTTTTTGTATCCGCGATAAACTCCGGAAACTCCTCCAGACCCTTATCCAGGTCATTGGATTTCATCATATCTGATGTTTCAGCCAGAGCAAGATGATCTTTAATAATCTGGTCGTTCTCTATCACCGGAAGAAATTCTTCCACCAGGTCTGCCAGCAGATGGGTGTCAAAAACCAAACTGGTTTTGCTGTCAAAACTACCCTGGTCAATCACTTCAAAACTGCCGGTCTCTTTGATCGCTTTTTCACCAAGCTGTTTGGCAGAAAACTGCTCATATACTTCTACATATGGAACGAGCCACTGGGTAATCATTTCCATGTTATGTGTTTTTGCAACAGTTCCATAAGCGCCCATCATTTCTTCGTTCAAGGCGAACTTGACATTGGGCATCAGGGACGTTGTGAAATAAGCTTCCCCGGCTTGGAGGTTTGAACCCATCTGGAAATCCATCAGATCGCCCTTGTCAGTACCAACAGTCACATAAGCGCCTGTCAGGCTTTGAAGGCTGTTCATTTTCAGTTTGTTCAGCGCGTCAAACAAAGAGCTTAAGACAGCCTGCTGTCCTTGCGCCTCATCATCTTCCCCTCCCATGCCAAACATGTTCAAAATCGAGGTCAGGGTCAATTGGTCGAATTCAATCTGCATTTGCGTGGAGATGTTTTTGCCGCTTTCCAGTACCTGGGTGCGGACATCGGGTTTGAATTCCTGAGCCAATGAGCTCGTTACACCAAGCAGCATCATCACAGCCATCATAAGGGCCGCGAAACGTTTCATTTTAAATTGCATATCTATTTCCTCCTCTTTCGAATATCTACGGTCTTACCCTAAGTATACCATAAAAGGCCCCGCGTCAAACGCAGAGCCTTTTATTTCATGCCATCATTCCAGCTGCAAAGTCACTATTTCAGCTTAAGGCGCTGAGGGAAGCTTCATGGCGCTTGTCAGCCTGGCAATGCCTGCCAGCAAGCTGGTTTGCAGCTGGATTTTAAGATTTTGGAGTTCCTGAGCGCTCATGCGGTCCAGACGTACAGAGGGCATCGCATCCACAGAAGGCACCACCCATGGCGGAACAGAACCGCCCGACAGGTCGACCGTGACCTCTCCATCGGTCATCAGGTCTTTCCAAATCAGCTGACCCGTGAACTTTGTAGCCGAGTTGGTGCTGGCCCCTGAAGTTAAAACCACTTTGAGGTTCATGGATTGATCCCCCATGTCTTCCATATCAATGGGCTTGATGACCAGGCTGATTTCATGTTCAGAGCTGAATTGCCTCGTCTGGGGATCCTGCACCAGCTTGCCATGGTCCATATACAGGTTGAAATCAAATACTTTGGTATCCTTCACTTCTTCTGAAAGCACCTGAAAGCCTTTGTCTTTTAACGCTTCCCTTTGGATGGTCAGGGTTCCGGTATAATTCTTGATGTCATTTCCATCTGCCGCGTCAATGACATCCCCGCCCAAAAGCTTCAGGCTATAAAAGCTGCCCTGTTCATTGTCCTGTTCAACAGGCAGCATCGTCACTTCAAGCAGCATCTCATCCTGCTGCAGCTCACCTGCCTGCAGACGGTAATGGATATGATCGATGCCGCGGCTGCCGCCCATGGGCAGATTGACTTCTTCCAGCAGCAGTTTGCCCGCAGGGTCATAACGGCGCGCAATCACCGCATTGCCGCTGAGGGGAAGCGCGTCAACAGCATCCTGAAAACCCTTCAAAAGCATGGGTTCCAGGTAAGCGGCGACTTCAGCGGGCGTCATTGTTTCACCCAGCAGGGTCATCAGGTTTTTATTTGTGTACAAGTCTGTCAGCAGCAGCTTCATTTCAGTTTTAAGCGCCGTCATGGGGATGGTGATTTCATTGATTGTGACTGTCTGGCCTTTTTCGTCGCGCTCATTGACCATGCGTGTATATCCCTGAAGCCACAGGCTCAGCTTGTTTGAGTATATCTTCAGCTGCGCCTCTGCCTGCTTGCGCCATTCAAGATCCGCGTTTGACATGGCAAAAATAGCGCGTTCAATACCTGGCCAGGTATTGTCCCAATCAAAGAGCATGGAGAAAAGCATGCCATCTCCCCGGGTGGATACGTAAGTGTTATTGCCCAGCAATGAAGAGGCAAAGGCTTCCAGCACACTGTCTGAGGTGTGTCTGAAGTCAGCGATTTTATTGCCGCCACGGCTGAGGGTGAGTGTCATATCCTCTTTATCGCGGTTGCCAAGGCCCGCACCTTTGATTGACTTAAGTTCCAGAACTGAGCCCGAGAACAAGGCAGTCAAATAAAGATTTCCCTGGGCATCAAGGGCTGACATTTTTACATTGGGCAGGGCCTTTATTTTGGCCTCGGCACTGAAACCTGAACCGTTTTGTAATTGCAGACTCAGCTTTTCGTCAAGCTCGGTAAACTCAGCCGCAAAGACGGCGGCTGTGCTCAGAAGCAGCATGGCTGCCAGAAGCAGAGCGATGGTTTTCTTCATGGGAAGACCTCCTTTTTGGTATCCTCTATTACGAGATAATCAGGTGTTTTTTCTGTTAAGGCGGGCAAAACATCTCCCTGGGTTCGCAAGGTTCGCCCCATATCATGCAGCAGTAATTTTCTCTGCGGCAAAGGCAGTGACATCAATATGTCCCGCGTAAGCCGGAGCATAGCCTCTGACAGTGCTGCCTTGGCAGGGGCCAGATGGGTATCGAGCAGGAACATCGTTTCGACAGCGGGCAATCGCATCAAGCTGCCGGCGGAAAGCACCAGATTGAAATTCACATCCAGCACAGCCTTGCCGCCCTTTTCCTGCAGAACATGCAAAACGCCCTTTGCCCTTTCACCCTCAAAGTGAATGTCAGGTTTGAGGGTCAGGCGGCTTGCTGTTTCACCGGCCGGTTTCTCTTCCAGCCAGAGGGTCCCGCGCAAATGCTCGCCCTCTTCTGACAGCTCATTTTTAAAGGACGCATCGCCTTTTAGCAAATAGTTCTTGCCGTCCAGCCGGTTTTCATATCGTAGCTTGCCGCTGAAGCTTTGCTCCTGCAGAGCATAAGATACATCGAGCGCGGCATTGTTTTTCCCCCTGGCCGCGGGTGCTTTGAGAACAAGACTCAGCCCCTCCTTGGGTGTGCAGCCCAGGATCAGGCTCAGCGTTCTCTCATCTCCCGGGGACAGCAGCACACTGGAGCTGAAGCCCCAGCCCATGGGGCTGCCCGCTTTGTCCAAGTAACGTTTTAAGGTAACAGGTTTCTCAAACTTCAAGCCGTCCAGGGCTTCGCTTGCTGCGCGCAGTTCCTCGGGAACCAAAGATTTTAGACTTTCCAGGACAAAGGGCCAGACCATCTGCCACTGAGCCGCCGTGAGCTTATACTGCACGAAACTCAGCGAAGTGCCCAGGGACTTGATGTTTGTCCTGCGCTGCTGTGTCTGCCCGTAGGGCGCCAAGATATCAACAGCGCTTTGAGGTAAGTCAGCCAGGCTGTCCAAATCAATCTGTGTTAAACTCCCCAGCAGATGAATCGTCTGCGGCTGACCCAGCAGCATTTGTATGGGCTCCGTCCCGGGGGGCGATTCAAAGCCTACATTCGCCGCTGGCAGATAAAGGGCCGACTTATCCCGGTCTTTTATTTGTGCCAGACTGAAAATAGTTTTGCCCGATCTCTCCAGACGCAAGATTTCTGCCTGGTTTGAAAAATCCAGGTAGATGCTTGTATCTTCCAGAAGTTCAGACAGGGTCGGCAAACTGTCTTTTGAGAGCGCTTTCCAGCTTTTAACCTGTGCGGTTGCTTCAAGACTCAATGTCTCATCCCCTTGATAAGCTGCGTCAAACGCCGTCAAACCAGGCGAGAAGACAGCCAAAGCCTTTAAATCGGACAAGACGAATAAAACCATCACTGCCAGGCAAATCCATCGTTTTCTCACGCTTTGCCGCTCCTCTCATCGCTTATATAACGAACTTCCCGGGTGCTTTCATGCATTGGCATTTAAATCTTCCGCTGCTTTGCTCTCTTGGGGATGCAAACAAAGGTATAGCTGCTGCGCGGCGCTCTTTGACATGCTTCTGACCTGCTGCAGCTCTTCAAGGCTCGCATCGCTCACAGCTTTCATGGTGCGAAAGTGCGCCAGCAGCGCGCGCCGCCTGGCCGGACCGATGCCGGGGATATCTTCAAGCCTGGAGCGGACACCCGCTTTGGCCCGAAGATTTCGGTGATGAGTGATGGCAAAACGGTGGCTCTCATCGCGAATGCGCTGGATAAGGTGCAGGGCCGGGCTGCGCATATCCAGGCGAATGGGTTGCGTTTTATTGGGAAGGTATATTTCTTCCAGCCGTTTGGCCAAGCCAAACATCGGCACCTCAATGCCTGTTGCCAGCATCGCTTCGCGCGCAAAACGCAGCTGCTCAGGGCCGCCGTCCACCAGCACCAAATCAGGCAGCGGCCAGCGCTCTTTCTCCTCCTCGCGCTGCGTGCGCAAAAACCTGCGGCTGAGCACCTCATTCATGGAGGCAAAGTCATTGGCACCTTCCACTGTTTTGATGCGGAAGTGGCGGTATTCTTTTTTAACAGGCTCGCCATCGATAAAAACAACCATGGACGCCACCGACAGCGTGCCCTGCGTATTTGAAATGTCAAAGCCTTCTATCCGGTGGGGTACAAAATCAAGGTCAAGCGCCTGCGCCAATTCCTTGACGGCGCCTGTTGTGCGCTCTTCTTTGATGCGAGCATGCGCATTGCGCTTTTGCAGGGCATCGGCAGCATTCTTTTTGGCGGTGAGTATCAAAGCGCGCTTATCACCCCTTTGGGGGATAGACAGGTCAACCGCGCCGTCCCGTCGGGCACGCAGCCAGAGCGACATGTCCTCAGGCGCTGATAAGGTCTCCACGATGACTTCCCGTGCAGGGATTCTGTCCTGATAAAACTGCAGCAAAAACGCGTCAAGCACTTCCTGGGCACTTTCCATACCTTCTCTGGGCAAAGGGAAAGCGTCCGCGCCCAGCAGTTTGCCGCCTCTGATGTATAAAACCTGCACCAGCGCATCCAGGCCGTCCTGTGCCAGGGCAATAATATCCTGGTGGGTTTGGTTGGCGCTTTCCACATTCTGCTGTTCCATCAGACCCCTGATATCAAAAATGCAGTTGCGAAGCTCCGCCGCCCGCTCATACTGCAGTTCTTTGGCGGCCTTCACCATGCCTTCCTCAAGCTTGGCAATCACAGGCTGATACTTGCCCTTGAGGAATTCGACGACATTGTCGACCACCTCGCGGTATTCTTCAAAGGTGCATTTGTTGGCGCAGGGCCCCAGGCACTGGCCAATATCATAATTGATGCAGGGACGGATGGGTTTTTTTAAAGGCAAGCTTAAACTGCAGGTTCTGAGCGGAAATACGCGCCGCAAAATATCCATCACCTGACGGATCACAGTCGCTCCAATATAGGGACCAAAATATTTGGCCCCGTCATCCGCGGGTTTTCTGGCGATGCTCAGCCTGGGATAAGGCTCATTTAAATCAATGCGTATATATGGATAGCGTTTGTCGTCTTTTAAAAGAATATTGTAATAGGGCTGATGCAGCTTGATGAGGTTGCTTTCAAGCAGCAAGGCTTCCAGGTTGGTATTGCACAGAATGATATCAAAATCATCAATGTGGCTGATCATGGCAGCAACTTTGGGCGTGTGCGCTGTTTTTCTAAAGTAGCTGCTGACACGGCTTTTGAGCCTGACCGCCTTGCCAACATAGATGATGCGGTCATCCTGCTTCATCAGGTAGCATCCGGGCGAATCAGGCAGGAGGCTTAATTTGAGGCGAATATTTTCATTCATTGAAGAGGGCTGCTGTCTCCTTCACCCAGATCGGCCTTGAAGGTAACGCGGGCTGTTTTAATCAAAGACGCCATCAGGTCCGGCTCAATGGGCACAAAGTCTTCGATTTCTTCGCCGTCATCATCCAGGCTGACTTGCACCGCCATCACATATAAGCGGGCATCACCATCATCTTGACTGTCATCATCCTGGTTTTCTACCTGCTGGAGCAGAACATACTCCTGCCCGTTGTAATAAAAATAGCGCTCAACGCGAAGCAATATCGGATCCCCTGATTCATCCGCCCCTTCGATGATATCCAGACGGTCTACATCAGTCATAGTCTGCACCTCCTCTTTCACCACTTACCAACATTATACACCATCGCAGGTGCTCTCACCAAAACTTGTTGATGACATCCATCAGCAGTGTCAGCATCAGCAATCCCAGAACCAGGATCAGGATGCCGCGGATGACTTTGCTGCCCTTTTTGATCGCCAGAGAAGAGCCCAGGTAGTTGCCCGCCATGCCAAACAAAGCCGCCGGCAGCGCCAGGGCATAAAGAACATGTCCGCTGATGATAAAGCTAACCAGCGCTGCCACATTGCTGCCCAGATTAACAAGACGCGCAGCGCCTGAGCCTTTGAGCGCTTCTATCCCCAGGACAGTAACAAACAGCAATTGTAAAAACGTGCCCGTCCCAGGCCCCACCAGACCGTCATAGACACCCATGACAGCACCGATGAGAAAACAAGCAGGCAGCCTGAGCTTCTCGCCCACCAGGTTTCTGGGCGTGAGGGCGTCCTTGTTGAGCAGTACAAACACGGCAACGATGGGCAGCGCTACCAGGACACCAAGTTTGACATAGCGTTCATCGAGGATTTTTAATAATTCAGCCCCCAAAAAACTAAAAGGAACAGCGCCTGCCAGCGCAGCAATGCCCTCACGCCAGGGAATCCTGCGATTGGCCGCATACTTTCCCGTAGCAACCGCTGTGCCAAAAAAAGCGCTCATCTTATTGGTGCCCGCCGCCACATCAGGCGCCAGACCCACGAGATAATAAGCCGGCAGGGAAATCAGACCGCCGCCGCCGGCGATGCTGTCGATAAACCCCGCCAAAAATATCAAAGGACAGATGATCAGGAACGTGGTGAGGCTCAATGGCATGGCAATCCTCCGCTGCAGCTTTATCTATTGATAATCATCAGGACGGATACATCAGGCGGTCCGCTCAAAGGGTTTCTTTGAGGTAGTCACTCAGCAGGCCATGAAGTCTGCCGCTCCAAAAACTGTCCTCATGGGGCGCGCCGATGACTCGAATAAGCTGCGCCCTGTACCCCGCGTCAAGCAGCGCATGGTACATGTCGACACTTTGACTATAGGGGACCACCTCGTCGGCATCACCGTGGGCAAGCAGGATGGGCGGATAGCTCGCCCCCTGCTTGATTTCATAAATCGGGCTCATGCCGCGGGCAACATCCTGCGGCGCCTGGTTCCCAACAAGGTTTACAAAAGCCGGGTGCTGCGCCATCTGGTCATACTGCTGCTGCACCATCGCGGGAATGCTGCTGGGCGCAAAACAAGCAATGACGGTATTGACAGCATCTGAATATTCATTGAATTCTTGGGTCTTGTAGCGCGAATCATCCGCCGTCAGCCCCACCAGCAGGGCAGCATTGCCGCCTGAGGAAGTGCCAAACATGGCAACGCGCTGCGCATCAATGCCCAGAACATCCGCATTGGCCTTGAGAAAACGGATGGCCGTTTTGGTATCTTCAAGGTAGGCGGGAAAAGCATGGCCCAGGCCGCTGTCGCGGTGGCTGAGTGTGGCGACCACATAGCCCTCCTGCGCATAACGCCCAAGCTGGGGTATTTCATAGTCGCTATCAGGGCTAGTCCAGGCGCTTCCCTGTAAAAACACAATGAGAGGACGCTTTATCAGCGGCTCTCCCTGGACAAACCAAGGTCTGAGAAGCGTGAGCTTTTGCCCGTGCTGTTTGGAATATATCAGGCCACGGTCTACTCTGGCCATCCCTTTGAGAGATGGATTGTTTGGGATGGCGATGGTCTGCGGATAAGGCATCTTGCTTTCCCTCTCTTTGCTGTTAAATAATTGGTCTTAGTATATCACAGGATGATGAAAAATAAACCTGCAGCATCTCAATCCTCTTTGAACGCATCAAAAGGTATTGCTATGGCTTTATCGGAATAAATCGGATATATTATAAGTCTGAGCATATACAGCTCCCAAGGAGGAATTCATGGACCAATTACAAGAACAGCACGTACATGGCGCCGATTGCGGCTGCGGCACACACCATCACCCGCATGAGCACAGCGCAGACTGCGGATGCCAGGAGTATACCGGCGGTATTCAGGGTCTGAGCGACGAGGAAGCAAAGCTTTTGCGGCTCATCGGCCAATTCGGCTCCCTTCCCCTTGCCCGCTTCGTGCTCACCAGCACCAAGGATGACTCCCTGCATATGTCAGCCCTTGAACCCGCGGCCATCGAACATGAAAACGAAAGCATAGAGACTGTCAAACAGCGAGGCGAGGTTTTGCTCTCGCTTGAAGATAAAGGGCTCATCACCCTTGACTATGACATCCCCATTTCCGGTTATGAGTATGAGGGCTATCAAGCCAGCGCCATCTTTTCCACCCTGCAATCAGCCGCGCAGGAAGCGGCCTCAAAACCCGGCTTTCTCTTTGACACCGCTGCCATCGATCGCGGCAGCATGGCCCTGACGGACATGGGTGACATGCTGCTAAGCTAAAAGCACTTCCCGCACTTCTGATGAAGCCTCCGCCGAGGCTTCATTTTTATTTGTGCGTCCCAGCCTGTTAAATGTTCATTCTTTTTGGTACAATTGCTTGGTGCACCATCAAGTGCTTACCTGGAAGGGAGATTTCCTTTGCTAAAAATAGATAACAATAGCTTTTGGTCAAGATGGCTTCCTTTTATACTGGGGCTTGCGATGCTCGCCGGCGCATGGCTGGTGATCGCCAAAACAACTGCCTCATTTGCGGCCGTCAATATCATTTTGGGCAGCATCATTTTGATTCGCGGACTGGCAGGGCTGTTGAGGTTTTACAAAAATAGGGGCAGCAGCCGCTTCAAAGAGAAGGCGGGGCTGGGCTTGGCAGTCTTTTTGGTGATTGTAGGGGTATTTTACCTGGTCGTTCCCGGCATGATGGGTGACGCCATCAAGTGGCGCGCCGCTTTGGCTTTTGCTGTCATCGCCGCCAGAAGCCTGTGGGTAGCGCGCAGCATCGCAAAAAGTTATCCAAGGCTTGCAAAATTCAGCCTGGTACTTAATATCCTGCTGTTAGGAGTCTGCATCGTGATGGTGACCCTCCCCTTTGCAAACCTGTTGGTTTTGGCCATCCTGATCGCTTCTGCCCTGCTCATGGGGGGGATTGACCTGCTCGTCTGGTCCCTTTTGCCTGCGGATACCTGAAGCCTACCCTTCATATGGTTTCTTTTACTTTCTTTGCCTTGCAATCGCTGACCAATCTGTTATGATAAATCGAAATTCTTTCACAAAGGAGCGTGCATGATGTCCGGGTCTGTACTGACCGCTGTCGCGGTTGCTTTGTTCGCTGTCACCTATGTGGGCCTGATGGCCTTTGCCAAGTACCGCGCTTTCATCGCGCTGGGCTCAGCCGCTCTGTTCGTGGTCATAGGCATCATGCCCCTGGGGGAAGTATTTTCCGCGGTGGATTGGAATGTCGTCATGATGATCGCGGGAACGATGGGGACGGTCGCTTTGTTTATCGAATCCCGCATGCCCGCCCGCTTGGCAGACCTGCTGATTAACAGCGTATCCACCGTGAAGTGGGCGATCATTTTTCTGTCTTTGTTCTCCTCGATTATCTCTGCTTTTGTCGACAACGTAGCCACCGTCCTGATGGTTGCGCCGGTGGCGATTGGCATTTCAAAAAAACTCAAGATATCCCCTGTACCCAGCATTATCGCCATCGCCATCGCGTCAAACCTCCAGGGCGCTGCTACCCTGGTAGGCGATACCACCTCTATTCTCCTTGGCGGCTACGCCAACATGAACTTTATTGACTTCTTTTTCATGGAGGGCAAGATCGGCATGTTCTGGATTGTGCAGCTGGCGGCCATCGCGGCGACAATTGCCCTGTTTTTCATGGTTCGCAAGCATGACGAGCACATTCCCGATGTCGAGATTGAACAGGTAAATGACTACTTTCCCAGCCTGCTGCTGCTTGGCACCATCCTGCTGCTGATAGTCGCCTCCTTTATCCCCAAACAGAGCAAACCCCAAAATATCAACGGCATCATCTGCGTTGCCGTCTATGCCATCGGCGTGTTTCGAAGCATCTTCTTTAAAAAAGATCTGGACCTCGTCAAGCGCTCGCTAAAAGAAATTGATTTTTTTACCCTGCTTTTATTGGCCGGTTTGTTTGTGGTCGTCGCCAGCATCGAAAATGCAGGCGTGATCGACCTGGTGGCCAGCTTCTTCAGCAGAATCAGCGCAGGCAACAAATTCATGATGTATACAGTCATCGTCTGGTTCTCCGTCCTGCTGTCCTCTTTCATTGATAATATCCCCTACGTAGCAACGATGCTGCCGGTTGTGACAGCACTCAATGTCAGCATGGGCATGGAGGGCTCCTACCTGCTGTATTTTGGTCTCCTCGCAGGCGCTACCTTGGGGGGAAACCTAACGCCAATCGGCGCTTCTGCCAATATCACCGGCCTGGGTATTCTTCGAAAGGAGGGGTATGAAGTCAGCGCCCGCACCTTCATGACAATGAGTGTGCCCTACACCCTCGCCGCCGTCTTTACAGGCTACCTCCTCATTTGGTTCATCTGGAAATAAATCCAAAAAAGAGTATTAAGGAGTTCCCATGAATACACAGCAAACCAAAAAAATGGTGTTCTCGGCCTTTTTCGTCGCCCTGGCTCTCCTGCTGCCTTTCCTGACCGGGCAGATTCAGCAAATTGGCAGCATGTTAAGCCCGATGCACATCCCGGTCCTCCTGTGCGGTTTTATCTGCGGCTGGCCCTGGGGGCTGCTGGTTGGGGCTGTCAGCCCAATCCTGCGCTCCTTCATTTTTGGCATGCCGCGGCTGATGCCCGTGGCTGTGGCCATGGCCTTTGAACTGGCCGTCTATGGCGCAGCAGCCGGTATCCTTTATACCATGCTGCCAAAAAAACCAATCAATACCTACATCAACCTGATCCTTGCCATGCTGGCGGGGCGCATTGTCTGGGGCGTCGTGATGTACTTTCTCATTATGTCAGGCGGGGGCAGCTATTCTGTACAGGCCTTCATGGCAGGCGCTTTCATCAAAGCCTGGCCCGGCATCATCCTGCACATCGCCATCATTCCGCCCATCATCATGGCCCTGGAAAAAGCCAGGCTGATTCCGCTGAACTAAAAATCACAGCAGCCAAAAGGGGCCAGTCATATTCACCGGTTCCTTTTTTATTTTAAATGACATTTGATAGCAATGATAAACTCTAACTCCTCACTATCGACTGTCTTTGCAGTAGATAATTATCTACTAAAAAGAAGCACTACAATCGAATTTAAAGAAGTCTGCATTTACGGCTGAAAGCGCCATGAAATGCACGAGATACTGAACATAAATAATGTTTAGTAAAAAGGAAATCGTCTGAGGTCTGCTGACCCATGTCTGAATACGCATTCCTTACTCTTGGCCATCCATACCATAAAGAATACTAAGCGCTTGATGCGATGATTGATGTGACAGTTGACGTGACAGTTGGTGTGACAGATTTTTATCTGTCACGTTAAGTGTCACATGCAAAAAGCTATATGCCATATAGCAAAACAAGCTCAATGTGACAGATGTGACAGATTTTGGCCAATAAGTATAAAACAGGGAATTAGGCTAAATAAAAAAATATATTGTAGAATACCCAGCCTAAATGCGCAATACAAGAATGTTGGGAAAAATCTGTCACATCTGTCACTTTTGTCCCTTGCGCAACATCCTGGTGCATGAACCGCACAAGGAAAAGGAGCCGGTTATATTGATATGCACCCCATAAGTTGGACAAAAACCGACTGAAAGGGGTGCATATTATTTGACAAAGTATAACGAAGACCAACGCTTGCAGGTAGCTCGAATGCTTGAAGACGGCATGGCTGTGAGAGCCATAGCTCGAGAAATGAAGATTAGCCAGAATGTCATCCGTAACTGGCGTAACCGCTATGAGCAAGGAGGAATCGATCAGCTTCTGAGCACTCGCCAACATTACACGGCAGAATTCAAATTGGAGGCAGTAGCCTACAGACGGCAAAATGGGTTATCATATCCTCAAGCAGCAGCTGCTCTGGGTATCCCCAACCAGGGAACCTTGTATGCATGGGAGAAGATATTTCAGCTGAGAGGTCCAGAGGGCTTGCAAGATACGAGG
>JAAZEI010000128.1 GCA_012512355.1 Clostridiales bacterium
AGCTTTTGTCAGCGGTGCCCGGCCCAAACATATCCGTACCTGTTGCCACCAGGGTATGCCACCAGGCCATTGCAAAGGGCAGGTGCTCTTTCATGGGCTTGCCCAGGATGATGCGGTCGCGGTCGTAGTATTTAAATGCCAGGGCGTTTTTGGACTGCGCCCCTTCAAACGGAATGCTCCCGATGTGATTAAAAATTTCTTTCATACTATCCTCCATGTACCTTGTGTTGATTATGTTACCATTTCATAAATCTATTATAGACAACAGGGCAAAACAATGCCAGCATAAGTTTGGCATATGGGTACGATTAGTTTGTCCTTTTCCATCCAGACATGCCCTTGCTTCCCTCAAACGAACCAAAAAACCTGCCATTTACGGCGGCCGTCCTTGCATGCACTTAAAAGTGATTTGCCAAATAAGTCGCCGAATCAACGCAAACGACCTGGCATAACCTTGAAAACAAACACAAAAGCTTGATTAACCTGATATAATGTAGAAAACACAACTGGAGGAAATGACATTGGATTTACAGGAAATTTCTTTAAAACTTCAAGCCGGCAAAGCGAAAGATGTTAAAATACTCGTCCAGCAGGCCATCGATGAAGGCATGTCTGCACAAACAATCCTGGAAGAGGGCCTGCTGTCAGGCATGAGCATCATCGGTGAAAAGTTCAAAAACAATGAGATATTCGTCCCTGAGGTGCTGGTGGCCGCGCGCGCCATGAACATGGGTGCCGCATTATTAAAACCCCTGCTTGTTGAGGCGGGCGTCAAAGCCAGCGGCAAAGTCTGCATCGGCACCGTCAAGGGAGACTTGCATGATATCGGCAAAAACCTTGTCAAGATGATGATGGAAGGCAAGGGCCTTGAAGTGATAGACATAGGCACGGATGTGGCTCCCGAAACTTTTGTGCAAACCGCGATCGATGAAGGTTGCCAGGTCATCTGCTGCTCGGCACTCCTCACCACCACCATGGGCGTGATGGCCGATGTCATCAAAGCCATGGAAGACGCCGGCATCCGTGACAAAGTAAAAATCATGGTGGGCGGCGCGCCGGTGACAGACGCCTATTGCCAAAAAATCGGGGCTGATGCCTATACACCTGATGCAGCAAGTGCTGCGGATAAAGCGGTTGCATTCTGCGCCTGATAAAGTTCTTCAGTCAGCTGACTGAAGACAAGTGATGCCTAGTAAGTTCTCTAAGGTAAAAATACTCAGAGACAGCTTGGATTATTTGCGACAGCAATTTTAAGCATACCAGCACAACTTCGGATAAAAGGAGAATACACGATGCCGTCTGATAACGTCTTATTGAGAACCCTTCGCCATGAAAAAACTGATACCCTGCCCTGGGTGCCCTTCGCAGGCGTTCATGCGGGAAAGCTGATTGGCAAATCTGCCAAAGAAGTATTGACCGACGAAGAAGCGCTGTTTGACTCATTAATGGCTGTCAACAAGTTATACAAACCACACGGCCAGCCGGTAATGTTTGATTTGCAAATCGAGGCTGAGATCCTCGGCTGCGAACTGATGTGGCCCGATGACAGCCCGCCCTGCGTCAAGACCCATCCGCTGGGGGAGACTGCCACCGTGCCCTGCGAATGCACTTTGCCCACAGAGAAGGACGGCCGCATCCCCATGGTGCTGCGCGCCATGCGCCGCATGAAAGAAGCAGTGGGCGACACCACCCTGCTTTATGGACTTATCTGCGGCCCTTTCACCCTGGCAGGCCACCTGCGGGGAAATGACTTGTTCATGGATATGTACGATGATGAAGAATATGTAGAAGAACTGCTTGCCTACTGCACAGCCTGCTGCAACCGCATGGCGCAGTTATATATTGATGCCGGCATGGATGTCATCGCGGTGGTTGATCCTCTGGTGAGCCAGATTTCCTCGGCGCACTTTGAAACCTTCCTGTCAAAGCCTTTCACTGAAATTTTTGAACACATCCGCAAGCTGGGCGCCTTCAGCTCCTTCTTTGTCTGTGGTGATGCCAGCCGCAGCATCGATGTGATGTGCAAGACCAACCCTGACAGCATCAGCGTAGATGAAAATATCGACCTGCCGGCTGCCAAGAAAATTACTGACCGCTACAACATCGCCATTGGCGGCAACATTCCGCTGACGAGCGTGATGCTCCACGGCACGCAGCAGGACAACATGAAGTATGTCCTGGATTTGATCGACAGGCTTGATGATACCCGCAACTTTATCGTAGCGCCTGGCTGCGATATGCCTTATGCAGTGCCTGTGGAAAACGGCATCGCCGTTGCGCAGGCTGTTTTGCAGCCAGAGAGCGTGCGGGAGATGCTGCGCAACTATATCGCAGCTGAAGACAGCATCACCGTCAATTTGCCGGATTACGATAAGCTGTCAAAGCCGCTGGTCGAAGTCTTTACCCTCGACAGCGACACCTGCGCCGCCTGTACTTATATGATGGGTGCTGCCAAAGTAGCCAAAGCGCATTTTGGGGATGCCATTGACATGACGGAGTATAAGTATACGCAAAAAGAGAACATTATCCGATGCAAAGCCATGGGGGTAAAAAACCTGCCCAGCATCTACATCAACGGTAAACTCGCTTTCTCGTCCATCATCCCTTCCAAGGATGAATTTTATAAAGCTATCGAGGCAGTCCAATAAGATGAGCGATCTTTGTGAACTAATTCTGATCACCGGATTTTTGGGCGCAGGAAAAACCACCGTGCTGCGAAGGCTGCTGGGTATGAATGCCGGAAAACGCGTTCATCTGATCGTCAATGAATTTGGCAAGATTGGGGTGGACGGCGCTTTGCTCAAAGACCTGGGTGCTACGATGGACGAAATTGTCAACGGTTCTATCTTCTGTGTCTGCAGACTTGATCAGTTTGAAGCGGCGCTGGATGAAGTGCAAAAACTCAAGCCCGAATTGCTGATTGTGGAGGCATCAGGTCTTTCTGATCCGACTGCCATCCGCAGCCTGCTGGAGCAGGGCGGCCGATACCCAGATATCCATTACAGAGGCTGTATCGCACTTGCGGACGCCACACGCCTGCACCGAGTTATCGATACCGCGCGTGTTTGCCACAAACAGCTGTCGGTAGCTGATTTGATTCTTCTGACAAAAACTGATATCGCACTGCCGGATCAAATCGCTGCCGCCGAAGAATTGCTGCATACCCGGTATCCTGGCATTCCCGTCGTTCATGCTGTTGAGGGAAACATTGCCAAAGAGCTTGTCGACACCCTCAGTACCAGCCACCCTGCCCTGGATGAAAGCTATGCCCGTGACCTTACGCTGCAAAAGCGCTGTCTGGAAATATCACAGAAGATGGCGCCCGATGAACTGCGTAGTTTTCTTCGCTTATTTGTTGAGGATACGCACAGAATAAAAGGCTTTGTCAAGCTTGGCGAGAAAACATTTCTGGTTGACTGCGTAGGCTCCTATATCAAAGTAAGTCCTGCACAAAGCGATCAGGCAGACAACAGACTGGTTGTACTGGCAAGCGAAGGCATGCCCCTTCGCAAGAGTTTAAAAGAAGCGCTGGCATGGTACAAAGACAGTGTTTGCGAAGTCTCGCAAAACACTTGATGCCGCTATGCAGCACAGGCAAAGCTTGTTCAATATGTTCTGCCGCACCCTGAAGGCATCAGGCCCAGTGCTCAACCAGACCGGCAAGTATTGATGAAGGGACAGCAGGATGGATGATATCAAGGCCGCCAATAAAAAGATTGCAGAATTAGCCTTAGGCTGCGGTGCGAATCACGCGACGATTTTGTCTGCAGACCAGGTCGTTCTGGATGATGTTTTCCGCGACATTTGCAAAACCAATGCCTGCGGCAATTATGGCAATTGTTATATGTGTCCGCCGGACGTCGGAGATATCCATGACATGATGGACATCATGCGCACCTACCGGCTGGGCGCGCTATATCAGACCATTCACGCTCTGGAAGATTCATTTGATTATGAAGGCATGGTAGAAGCCGCGTCCCGCCATGTGAAGGTATCGCAAGACCTTGAAGATAAACTGCGCAACATGAAACCCGGGCCTTACCTTCATTTATCAGTCGGTGGCTGCAATGTCTGTGAAGTGTGCACCAAGCGCGACAACCTGCCCTGCCGCTTTCCAGACCGCGCCATGGCCAGTTTAGAAGTGTATGGCGTGGATGTGTATCAAACTGCGCAAAATGCGGGACTCAAATATATCAACGGGCAAAACACAGTCACTTACTTTGGCCTGGTGATGATCAAGGAGGCCTGATATGCCCATTCTGAAGATTACGCAGGGACAAAAGAGCTCGGAAATCCTATTTGATGGAACACCTGTTTTGTCATCCCTGCTCCGGGAGCATGGCTTTCCCATTGATCTGCCCTGCGGCGGCAGAGGGATTTGCGGCAAATGCAGGGTGGAAGCAAGCGGCTGCTTATCCCCCTTAACGGCCAAAGAAACAGCAGCAGGCGGTCGCCTTGCCTGCCAAACCCATCTATTGGGTGACGCCCGGGTGAACCTGATCTCAAAGCAGCTGATGGAGAATATCGCGGCATCCGGCGAGCTTCCCTCCTTTCTGATAAACCCGCTGCAAGGGCGCTATGGGATGGCGGTAGATATCGGCACCACGACGCTGGCGGCCACTCTCATTGACCTGACAAACGGCCAGGTACTGGCCACAGCCACAGAAGAAAACGCGCAGCGCATGATTGCTGCGGATGTAATTGGCCGGATTGAGGGGGCTTTGGACGGCCAATCAAACCTGCTGCAAGACCTTGCCGCAAAAGCTGTCGATGATCTTCGCGGAAGGTTATGCAGCCAGGTTAAAATTCCCACGGATGCTATCGACCAGACGATCATTACGGGCAATACCACCATGCTTTATCTCTATACCGGCAGAAACCCGGAGCCGCTTTCACACGCGCCATTCCAGGCCGATTTCCTCTTTGGACATTGGGTATCCCCCAACATGTATCTCCCGCAATGTCTGAGCGCTTTTGTGGGGGCTGATATTACCTGCGCCATCCTTGCCTCTCAAATGTGCATTCATGAGGAAACTGCCCTGCTGGTGGATATCGGCACCAATGGCGAAGTTGTCCTGTGGCATGAAGGCAAGCTATATGTATGCGCCACGGCAGCTGGCCCTGCCTTTGAAGGCAGCGGTTTAGAGCACGGCTGCAGCAGTGTCGCAGGTGCCATTGACGGCGTTTGGGTTCAGGATGGCAGCCTGGCCTTTTCAACCATTTCAGCCGTCCCGGCGATGGGCATTTGCGGCTCGGGCATCATTGACCTGCTCCAGACGCTGTTAAAACTTCAACAGCTTGACGAAACAGGTTTGCTTTTCACTGAGCGCATACAGCTTGAGGGTCAAATCTATCTCACACAAAAGGATGTGCGCAATGTGCAGCTTGCCAAAAGCGCTATCATGGCCGGCATACTCACCCTTTGTCAAACTGTGGGAGTAGACCTATCCGATGTTGCGGTTTTATATCTGGCTGGCGGCTTTGGCAAACACATCAATCTGCAAAATGCCGCCGGCATTGGCTTGATTCCCCAGGCACTGGTCGACAGGACAAAGGTCATCGGCAATGCATCCCTGGTGGGTGCCCAGATGCTTCTTTTGCAAAAAAACTTTCTAAAAGAAACAGAAAACTACCTGCAGAACAGTCAGGTGGTTACGCTAAGCAGCAATCCTTTATTTAGTGAAAACTACATCAATTCCATGATGCTGGAACCTGTTTAGTCTTCACATGTTTTTTATACAGCCGAAACGGGATATATAGAAATCCTGCAGGTTTTATTATTCTGGGGCTGAAGGTGTAACGTGCATCAGCTCCAGAATTTATCTTTTTATCAGCATCTTCTCATGACAGCTGAAAATCCTGCGAAGCCATCCAGGTGTTTAAATAAGACAGACTCTGTGCTTCATCAGGAAAACTCTGAACCGAATCCCCGGCAGAGCCGTCATCAAAGCTGATGTCCTCCTGTAAAGGGCAGTTTTGGCGATAAGCTTCCGCAGGATATCCATACACCTCTAAAAAAACCTTGTTCATATAGCGAATATCTGAAAACCCGCTGCTGTAAGCAATATCGGTCAGTTTCATGTCGCTGCGCTCCAGCAAAAATTTAGCGCGCTCAAAACGCAGACGCGTCACATATTCCTGAAAAGACAGGCCCAAATGCCTGGTAAAAAATCTGGAAAGATAGGACAGACTGAGGCCTTCCTGCTGACACAAATCGCTCAGCAGCAGTTTGCCTGTATAGTGCTCTTCTATGTATTTCATGATCCGGGCAAACCGGGTGGAGAATCCCCGCTTGAGCTCCTTTTCTTTTTCCGTCAGATAGTGCCAGGGCAGGGTCTCCAGCAAGATCTGCATCACCCGGTTGACTTCAGCCGCACAGCGGAGCTCGTGATAGGGTTGTTTTTGCATGTATGAAAGAGCAGCTTGGGTGTAATGATGCAGCAGCTCTTGCAGCCGTTCACCCAGATGCTCATTGATGCGGATAGCATCAAACTCTACATTTGATATTTGGGGGTAAAAGCGTACCCAAAAGCTTGGCGATACCTGCAGGGGCAAAATACGAACCGATTTATCTGACGCCGCTCGAAATTCGTGCATGACCCTGGGGTTAAACAAAATAAATTCTCCGGGCTGCACACGATGGACTTCGTGGCCGCAATGCAGGTGCATCGTGCCTGAAAAGATATAGAACAGCTCAAACTCTTTGTGCATGTGCATGCTGCGATGAACGATATCCACAAAAAATAGCTTGACATCGCGCAGCACAGTATAATCAATAAATTCAAATTCTTTGGCGCTCATCATCTGACCTCACAAAATATCTGTATAAACAAACCCCATCTATGCCGCTATCATAGCATAGATAAGGGCATAAATCGTAAATAAACTTCCGCAAACCCATCCGCTTCAGACAAGACGCTGCTCTCACTGCGCTGCAAAATCGCTGATTTTTAAAATATGAAACTGTTTAAATGCATTTAATTTTCTGGTCTGATGTGACTTACTCTGTCAGATATTGATATCGGGCATTGGCACTTGCTGCTGTCGCGCTGCTAAATACACAGCGCCAACCACAGCTTCTTTCTCAAGCATGGTGAAAATGAGTTTGGGATAGATTGCGGCTGCGATTGAATACACACGCTGCCTTATGTTCGGGTTATTGAGGAGCAATCCGCCTGCAAAAACAAGGGGGTAGGCTCTTTGTCCCATATCCAACTGGCGCACAAGCGCCGTGGCCATGGCCGCCAAACGCTGTGCTGCCTCTTCAATTATACCGCCAGCTATGGCGTCACCTTTTTGACCAGCTTCAATCACCACAGGGGCCAAAGCGGCGATGTCGAGCTTATTGCTTCCATAGACGAAGTCGACCAGACCCTCCGCCTGGGTCAGGCCCAGGGTCTTTAGAATCATGGGAAGCAGCAGGGTTTGGGAGCCGATTTCATCATGGGCAAGCAAAGAGGCCGTGATTGCTTTTCTTCCCAGCCAGTAGGCAGATCCTTCATCTCCCACCAGGTACCCATATCCGCCGACTCGTTTGCCCTCACCCAGATCATTTACGCCGTAGCCAATAGACCCTGTCCCGCTGATAATCAGGATCCCGGGTTCACCCCTGGTTTGTGCCGCCAGCGCGATCTGCGCGTCATTTGTCACATGCACAGGGCAGGGATAAGACAGCATCCCGGCAATCCGCTCCATCTCCTGCCATGTTCTTTTCGTGTCAACGCCGGCCGTCCCAATACACAGGCCCAGGCAATCTTCCAGATGACTGCCGCTGCTGACTAAAAACGCATTCACCAGTTCGTCCAGATTATCTTTAACTGATTCTGATGAGTTGCTCTCAATATTGGTACTTTTCCCAAAGCTCTTGCCGATTATTTTCCCTTGCAAGTCGCAGGCCAGGAGTCTGGAGTTTGTGCCGCCTCCATCTATTCCAATAAAATAACGATTCACGCTGTCTGCCCTACTTTCGGCCTGTATATCTATATTTACACCGCTCAAAGTGCTTTGTTTAAAGCTGGCAAAGAATATTTAACTCCCCAGCAAGCTGAGAACGTCCTCCTGCAATCTGTTTTCAGCGGTTTGAAGTTGCTGCAGGATTGCTTTAGAATGACGCGGTTCATCGGCGCGTGAAGCGATCATGCGAAGCATTTCTTCAAGCGCCGGACCGCCGGTGATGCCCCTGATGGCAACGAAATTGGCCGGATCCAGCGCCTTTTGAAGATATTCAGCTGTCAGCGACAGCGGCCTGCCAATCGTCTCCCGCGCCATGTCACTCAGTGACTGCGCGGTGATATTTTGACTCTCCTGCCCCTCTGCGCCCGACAGATGGCGCACCAGCTGCGCTGTGAGGTGATGGCTCTCCCGAAAGCTGAGGTCAAAATCCCTCACGAGCGTATCGGCAAGTTCAGTGGCTGTAATAAAAGCCGCACCCGCACGCTTTTTCAAGTGCTCGGTGTTCACGCTGAGGGTGGCATAATTGACGCGCAAAAGATCCATCACTTTCACCAAATCATCGCAAGCGCGATAGAAGGTTGGCTGTAGGTCCTCCTCCGAATCAACCATGTCCGTCATGGGGGTATTGTGCAGCATCTGCAGCACAGTCAGGGCTTCTCCCAGCGCCCTTGAAGCGATCGGACGGGCATGCTCCAGGCTGGAGGGGTTGCGCTTTTGAGGCATGATCGAGGAGGTTTGCACATAGGGATCCGCGAGGCGAAACACACCAAACTCAACCGTGCAATAATCCAGGGTATCCTTGAGCAGACGAGATAAAGTCAGCGACAGGCTCGCCAGCGCGCCGGCACTTCCTGATAGGTAGTCCGCCCCGGCAATGCAGTCATAGCTGTTTTCAATAATGTCTTCAAATCCCATCACTTCCGCGGGATAAAATCGATCAATCGCAAACCCTGTGGTGGTAATGGCAGCAGCGCCCAGCGGTGAACGGTTGGCATCGTGGTAGCCAGCCAAGATGCGCTTGGCATCCCGGCTGAGCGCGTCATATGCAGCAAGGATATAATGCCCCAGGGTGGTTGGCTGTGCTGGCTGCGTGTGGGTGTAGGCCGGCATCAAATCAGCCTTGTGTTCATCCGCAAAGGCAAGCAGTACATCCAGCAGCGCTTCGAGCGCCTGCAGCGCCTTTAGTAAATGTTCCCTCACACCAATGCGGTACTGCGCCAGACCAATGTCGTTGCGGCTGCGCGCTGTGTGCAGTCGGCCATCAGCTCCGCCTCTTCCAGGGCGCGCTGGATCGAGTTGACCGTCGCCTCGATGTTGACGACAACC